>JANXUJ010000002.1 GCA_025356295.1 Cyanobacteriota bacterium | reverse complement strand
CTGGTCATAAGCACCGCGTTTATTAGTCTTTCTCAATCTATTCAGCCGCCTGTGCAGTTAGTCACTGAGCCACCGATCGCCCAAGTGACTCCACTAGAAGCCGAAGCCACGAAATATTTAGGCTCAGGAAAATATAATTCGCCTGTTCAGCTAAAGTTACAGGCAAGAAATCCCACGGGCGCTCCATTACAGAATGTACAGTTTCATCTACAAGTTCTCACCCCAGCCCCAACACCTTGGTTTACTACAGATTTTCCGATCGTGGAAGGAACTAAGTTGCTAGATATTGTTGGAGATGCGCCTAAGGGTGAATTTTTGATGCAACAGGTTTTCCCGATTCGTGGCAACTATCAGATCAAAGTCGATGTGACTCCGACTGTGGCTAATGCATTTGCGCCAATTGAACAGACACTAAATCTGACCGTTCCCGAAAACCCCTTGAAGCTTGCTTACTTTCCTTTTGTTTTAGCAGTGTTGTTAGCGATCGGTTTTGGTGGCGGTTGGGTTATTGGCGGTGGTCAACAAATTAAGTCTGGAGAGGTTGTCCCGCGTCCAGTTCGACTACTTCTCAGTGGAGTGACTGTTTTAGCGATCGCCTCTTTATTATTCTTCAACATCAGTGCCGAGTTAGTTAAGTCACAAACTGCAATGGCGGAAGAATCATCTGCTGCTAATAATTCTGGTTTAGTCGAGTCTCAAGGACTGAAACTGGAACTAACTGGAGACAAATCCACTGCTGTGGGACAGATGGCGACTTTTCAAGCAAAACTTACTGATATCAAGACTAATCAGCCTGTAAGTGGTGTTATTGTTGCGATTAAATCCACTCAACTAGAAAATAACTGGGTCGCTTTTGGCTATCAAGGTGTTGTTGATGCAAAAGGACTGCTGACATGGCAAGAGCAATTCTTTGATGGTGCGCCTCACAAAGTGGAAGTAGAAGTATCACCCAACCCGACTAGCAATCGTCAATTCACACCGTTCCAAGCTACTCAAGACATTGAAGTGGAAGGAATCGCGCCACCGATGTTAGTAAGATTCGTTGGGTTGTTCTATTTCACCGCAGTTTTAGTGTTTGGGATGTTTACAGGACTACTGCTACAACGCCGCCGTTTGCAACGCAGTTAGATATTAAAAAGCCTTACACAGCAAGGCTTTTTAATATCTATTTATACATACAAAATTTTTAGAGAGAATTATGGCAGCGAAAATCCCTGTAACTGTGATTACTGGCTTTTTAGGTAGTGGTAAAACTACCCTCATTAGGGAGCAGTTACAAAATAATCAAGGTCGGCGCATTGCTGTCCTTGTAAATGAATTTGGTGAGATTGGTATTGATGGCGATTTGCTGCGTTCTTGTCGTGTTTGCGATGAAGATGGAAAGGAAATCACTCCAAATATTGTCGAGTTAACCAATGGCTGTCTTTGCTGCACAGTTCAGGAAGAATTTTTGCCAACTATGCAAGAATTACTGAAAATACGCGATCGCATTGACTGTATTCTGATCGAAACCTCTGGTTTAGCATTACCAAAACCCTTAATCCAAGCCTTCCGTTGGCAAGAAATTCGTAATGCGGCGACTGTTGATGGTGTGATCGCGGTTGTTGATTGCGAGGCAGTGGCAAGTGGGAGATTGGTGAGCAATCTTGATGCGTTAAACGCTCAGCGTCAGGAAGACCCAAATCTTGATCATGAAACTCCGATTGAAGAGTTATTTGAAGATCAGTTGGCTTGTGCGGATTTGGTGGTCTTAACTAAAACCGATTTAGTGGATGCGGATGCTCAAAACAAAGTACATGCATGGCTCAAACAAGAGTTGCGCGATGGTGTTAAGGTGATTGCCTGTGATGAAGGCAAAGTTAGCTCTGAGATTCTATTGGGCTTCAATGCTGCGGTTGAGGATGATTTAGATTCTCGTCCTAGTCATCATGATTCTGAAGAAGAACATGAGCATGATGATGATATTAATTCGATTAATATCGTTACTGACAAAGCCTTTGAGCCAACTCAGTTACTTGCCTCCCTCAAACAAGCGATCGCTGATCAGGAAATCTATCGCATCAAGGGATTTGTGAATGTGCCAAATAAGCCGATGCGAATGGTGTTACAAGGTGTAGGCGATCGCCTTGAGACGACCTATGATCGTCTATGGGCTAGCAATGAACCTCGCCAAACGCGCTTGGTATTTATCGGTCAAGCTTTAGAGCGATCGCAAATTGAAGCGGCACTCAGTTTATAGGCATTGTGAAGGCGCGTTGCGCCTTCACTGATTATTTTTTGGAATTTTTTTAATTGCAATCTACTACAGCTATTTGTCCCAGTTTATTTAACGCCACTTCTGCCCAAGATGGTATTCTTTCGCGGATTCGGATACCAAGTGGCTTGATTACATCTGTTCAATGCGATGCGATCGCGCAGTTAGTCAATCAATTTGGCAATGGCGAAATCCAGATTACTAATCGTGCTAATTTACAAATCCGCACCAGTCAAGCCCTAACTTTAGAAGTTCTCCAAAATCTGCAAGACTATGGGCTTGCCTCAAGGACTGAGAGTGTTGACGGATTGCGGAATATCATGGCTAGTCCGACCGCAGGGATTGATATTCATGCAAAAATAAATACAATTCCCTTCGTCAAACAATGGGATGCCTATCTAAGCAATCATCCAGAATTAGAGATTCTTTCTTCTAAATTTAGTGTTTGCTTTGACGGGGGCGAAACTGTGAGCGTAAGCGATCGCCCTAATGACATTTGTTTAGTAGCTGTTGAAATTAATAACGAGATTTACTTTGATTTGCATCTGGGTTTAGGCGATCGCGGCGATTCTCCATCAGCAGTAGGCAAATTAATTGATCCTCAACAGACTTTAGAAGTTTTAGCAACTTTAACGGAAGTTTATCGTGAATATACACAACAAAAACTAAATCAAAACTATTCGCGATCGCGTCCACCTCGACTCAGAGAACTACTTAATGATTGGGGTGTTAAGCATTATCTGCAATTAGTTGAGCAGAAATTTGGCTATGCTTTAAGACCTTCATCCTATCTCCCAAAGAGAGAGAAAAGAGAGTATAAACATTTAGGAATTCATGCTCAAAAGCAATCAGGGCTTGCTTATATTGGTGCTGTCATTCCATTAGGAAGACTAACTTCGCAGCAATTACAAGGGTTAGGACATTTAGCAAAACATCATGGTGGTGGCGCTTTGCGGTTAACTGCTTGGCAAAACATTCTGATTACCGATGTTGCTGAAGCAAAAATCGCCCAAGTAACGCGAGAAATTTTCAATCTAGGATTACAAATTTCCGTGAATCATCCCTATGCCGCGATCGCCGCTTGTTCTGGTTCAACAGGTTGTAAATCAGCGCTAACAGATACTCAAACAGATGCGAAGGCGATCGCTATACATTTAGAAAACTGCATCAAACTTGATCATCCGATTAACATCCATTTTTCAGGTTGTGAGAAATCCTGCGCTCAACATCATTCTAGTGATATTGCTTTAGTCAGCAAAAATTCTCAAGCCTATCAAGTTTATATCGGCGCTGGGGATATAAGCTTTGGACGAGAACTATATCCAGAATACTCAACCCAAGATTTACCTGCTCTAATCGAACGATTACTAAATATCTATCAAAATCAGCGTCAAAATTCTGAACAGAACTTTAGCGAATTTATGAATAGATGTAACCTTCAAGAACTGCAAAAATTACTTACACTTGACCATGCTTGACTACATCCGTGATGGCAACGAAATATATCGAAAATCCTTTGCCACAATTCGCGCCGAGGCAAACTTATCGATTTTGCCCCCAGAATTAGAAGTAGTTGCAGTACGTCTAATTCATTCTTGCGGCATGACTGATATTGTGAACGATCTTGCCTATTCTGAAAATGTGGTAAAAATCGCTAGAGCCGCACTCAAAAATGGAGCGAATATTATCTGTGACGCGCAGATGGTCGCCAAGGGGATTACCCGCAAGCGCTTACCCGCGAATAACTCTGTGATTTGTACTCTAAATGAGCCTGAAGTACTAGAACTAGCTAAACAAATCGGTAATACGCGATCGGCAGCCGCAATGGAACTTTGGCGATCGCATATTGATGGTGCAGTTGTGGCGATCGGCAATGCCCCCACCGCATTATTTAGATTACTAGAAATGCTCGATCAAGGTTTATCCAAACCAGCCGTTATACTAGGATTTCCTGTTGGTTTTGTCGGTGCGATCGAATCAAAAGCAGCATTGGCGGAAAATAGTCGTGGTGTCCCCTTTTTGACTATTCACGGTCGGCGCGGGGGAAGCGCAATGTGCGCCGCCGCCTTGAATGCGTTAGCAATGGAAAATGAAATATAAACCCAGAGATTGAGGTAGGCGGCGCTTCGTGCCGCCTACCTCAATCTCTGGATTACTACCAAAAATATAATGACAATGGAAAACATAATCGAAATAAAAGCCAAAGGAAATCTATATGGGCTAGGAATTGGACCTGGTGATCCAGAACTATTGACGCTCAAAGCGCATCGCATTTTAACCTCAGTACCTGTGATCGCCTATCCCACAATGGAAAATGGTAAAGTCCTAGCAAGAGCGATCGTTGCCGATTATATTCGTCCTGAACAGATTGAAGTACCGATGCCACTTCCATTTAGTGTCGCGCGCTCGTCTCAACCTCATTATGATATCGCTGCTGAAAAGATTGCTGAGCATCTCGAAGCAGGGCGCGATGTGGCGGTACTATGCGAGGGCGATCCGATGCTCTACGGCTCGTTTATGTATATTTTTAATCGCCTCTCAGACAGATTCCATACTGAGGTTATTCCAGGGATATCTTCCACCTTTGCTAGTGCTGCGATGCTCGGCGCTCCCCTTACCTATCGCAATGATGTCCTGAGCATCATGCCTGCGACTTTAGAAGCAGATATCCTGCGCGATCGCTTAGCAGTTGCTGATGCTGCCATTATTATTAAACTCGGCAGACATTTTGCGAAAGTAAAAGCAGTTTTAGAAGAACTAGGATTGTTTGCTCGCGCCCTATATATCGAACGCGCCACGATGCCTAATCAAACCATCAAGCCAATTTCTGAAGTCGATCCTGATCAAGTTCCCTATTGGGCGATCGTGATGATTCCTAGTAAGACTAATCCACAGTAGTCAGGTTAGATTAGCCACTAGCTTTACGGGGTTTCAAGTTTTTATAGACAACCTGAAACCCTTGACAGATAGATTTATAGATAGATTTTACACTGGATGAAAATAAAATGCAAAGCCTAAAATAGCGTAAGTCGCTAATAGCAAAGTTCCTTCTAGCCAGTTTGATCGCCCATCAGAACTAATTGAATTAGCGATCAAAACTGCGACCACAACCGCAACTAATTCAAATGGATTGAAATTTAAATCCATTGGCTTCCCCATAAACCAACCGATAATTACCAGTAAAGGTGCGACAAACAGCGCGATTTGCATACTCGAACCCACAGCAACTGATACCGATAACTCCATCTTATTTTTCATCGCCACTGTAATCGCCGTTGTATGCTCGGCGGCATTACCAATGATCGGTAACAAGATTACGCCAGTAAATAACTCTGTCAAGCCTAATTGTGCTGTGGCAACCTCTAGAGTCCCAACTAATAGCTCAGATTCTATCGCTACGAACAAAGTGACACTAAATAGAACTGCAATCCATAATTTGAGATTAACTTTGTGAGGATGACCTTCTGCAACTGCTATGTCATCAGCTTCGGATTTGCCCACGTCATATAGATAGGCATGAGTTTTCATCGAAAATAGCAGGGTTAAGCAGTAGACAATAATCAACACGATCGCGACCGCGATTGATAGTTTTTGCAATACGTCTTCACTAATTCCCGCAGATGTAAAATTAGCGGCTGTCGGCAATAAAATGGCAACTACGGCAAGATTCATCACCGAAGCATTTAGCCTTGCCATCGTTGGCTGAAATTCTTGCTCTTTGTAACGCAATCCACCTAAAAACATTGACAAACCCATTACCAGCAGAAGGTTACCAATAATCGAACCTGTAATGCTTGCCTTCACCACACTGGTAAAACCTGCATTCAAAGCCGCGATCGCAATAATTAGCTCGGTCGCATTACCAAATGTCGCATTTAATAGACCACCCCACGATGGTCCCAAGACTACTGCTATCTCCTCTGTGGCGGTGCTTAACCAAGAAGCTAAGGGCAAAATCGCGATCGCTGAAGTCACAAACACAACCGTAGAGTTCCATCCTAGTAAGTGACCGATGATCGAAATTGGCACAAATATGAGTAGACCTAAGGAGAAGATTTTCTTAACCATAACCAGACGCTGTAGAGTTAGAAATAAATATACCGTAATCTCTATAGGAAATTTCGATGACCGAACTCACCACTGAGCAACACCGTACCAAGATGAAACGCCGTCAAGAGGTGCAGCATCAACGTGTCGCTGAGCGCAATCTCGAAAAGGGTCTTATCATAATTAACACGGGTGATGGTAAGGGTAAAACTACCGCCGCACTGGGTATGGTATTGCGATCGCTGGGACATGGATACAAAGTCGCGATCGTGCAGTTCATCAAAGGTGCTTGGGAGCCTGCGGAAAAAAAAGTATTTGAAATGTGGCAGGATCAACTCGTTTTTCAGGCTTTGGGTGAAGGATTCACATGGGAAACTCAAGACCGCGATCGCGATATTGCCAAAACTAAAGAAGCGTGGGAAGTCGGTCTAAGCTATATCAAAAATCCTGAATACAAACTTGTTTTACTTGATGAAGTAAATATTGCACTTAAGTTAGGCTATCTTGATGTCGAAACTGTAATCGCTGGTTTAAAAGAAAAACCTGCTGATTCGCATGTCATTCTTACAGGGCGAGGCGCTCCACTGGAACTAATCGAAGTTGCTGACTTAGTAACTAGAATGGAAATGGTCAAACATCCATTTAGAGAGCAAGGTGTTAAGGCTCAAGCAGGAATAGAATTTTAAATTTTTAAATTATTTACACACTTACACTAACTTTTGGTTCCTGACAAACGCTCGAAACCTAATTTCGGCAGCAACTTCATCTTCTTTCGCTTCTTCTAAAAAGCGATAGAGATATTCTTTGTCAATCCAATTAAATGTGGGACTGCGATCACATTCTATATAAACATTCTGCTGCTGTAATTGATATATCTTTAACTCCTTGCCATTGTATCGCCAAAACTCAGGCACGCCGAAACTAGCATAAATGCGGTTTTTATCAATATCAGTGTGCGTAATATCAACTTCCACAACCAAATCAGGCGGAGGGTCTTGAGTAAAGTCAACGATTTTACCTGCGACTTTGGACTGATTTTGAATGTAGTAAGCGCAGTCTGGTTCAGCCCCGCGATTAAAGGCTTGACGATTTATAGTTGTCGAGCGCATAGATTTAAGCCGCAATCCCATCTCTACCGCAAGAATACGAATAAACAAGCTGATTAATTCACTCGCATATTCATGAGTTTCTAAGGGCATTGTAATTTCTAAAGTTCCATGATCATAAGTTAGGCGACTAGCACGGCTCTGAGGCAGAGCCTCAAGGATTTGTTGATAAGCTTGCCAAGTCAAACCATTTAGGGTGACTCGGTTTTCGCCGCGATTGTGTTCTGGAGTCGAGTCAGTAAATAGCGACTGTCTGTCTAATAGTGAAACTGCTGTGACCATGAGTTAAACACAGATTAGTTTGTATGTATTATAAATGAGAAACACCGCTTCTATTAGGTTTAATATGTCAAAAATTGGTATCGGTATTATCGGAACAGGGTTTGGGCAGATTATTCATATTCCTGCTCTCCAAATTCATCCTGATACAGAAGTTGTGGCTGTCTATCATCGCGATCGCTCTAAAGCAAAACAAATTGCCGATAAATTTGGTATCCCTCACGCTTGCGATCGCCTTGATGATTTACTTGCGCTCCGAGAAGTTCAAGCCGTAACTATCTCCACACCGCCAAGCTTCCATTATGAACAGGCTCTAGCGGCGATCAATGCAGGCAAACATATTCTGCTGGAAAAGCCAGTGACGATGAATGCTCAAGAAGCGATCGCTCTTTATCAGCTTGCCCAAAAGCATCAACTGATTACTGCCACTGATTTTGAGTTCCGTTGTGTTCCACAATGGCAATATCTGAAGCATCTGCTCGATCATAACCATATTGGCAAAAAACGACTGATTACAATTGAGTGGCTGGTGCAAGGGCGAGCCGATCCCAAACGCATTTGGAATTGGTATAGCCAAAAAGCTTATGGTGGCGGTGCATTAGGTGCGATCGGTTCTCATGTTTTTGATTATGTGCGCTGGCTATTTGGTGATATCAGTAGTCTTTGCGGACAACTCAGTACGGCGATCAGCGATCGCCCCGATGCTAATGGAGTTCTGCACTCTGTCGATGCTGATGATACTTGCAATATTCTCTTAGAATTTGCAGATGGAACACCTTGCAATATTTCACTAAGCACTGCTACCTATCGTGGTCGAGGTCATTGGCTAACGGTTTATGGTGAGAATGGAACTTTAGTTTTAGGTAGTGCTAATCAAGCAGATTATGTCCACGGCTTTAGTCTGCAACAAGGCAAACTCGATCGCGCTGAAATGGAAGTTATGTCAATTCCGCCTGAGTATGACTTACCAAAAACCTATACCGATGGTCGTCTTGCGCCCGTACTTGCCATATGCGATCGCTGGATTCAGTCCATTCAAACAGGACAATCGATGACACCGAGTCTGTATGAGGGCGCATGGTCACAAATGCTCATGGACTTGACTCAAGAGTCACACCAGCAGAAGAAATGGCTGGATGTAGCATCAGCTATTTGCGGCGTGGACGGCGAGCCGATCGCTTAGGTGGTATTTCATCTTCATAATCAGCGTCACTATAAGTATTCTCACCATAAGTATTCTCACCATAAGTATTTTTATCGTAAATATTTTTATCGTAAATATTTTCACCATAAGAAGTTTCTAAAGGGTCTTCGTATGGACGCTCATATTCCCGATCATAATCTTGCGGTGGTCTCGTTTTAGAACGAGGACGGCGTTTTGATTGAGTTCGTGCTTGCTTAGGTGTTTGATATTGATCGCGCTCTTGACGGTCATCTTGACGACTTTGATAGAGCTTATTCGCTTGTTGCCCTGCTTGGTTAAAAAGCTTGCCCATTTTTTGATCAAGGTCAAATCCTTTGCGACTCTGGATCGAAATAGTACTGCTAATGCGATCATGAAAGGCTTGACGCTTCTCGTTGTCAACGATCGCAAAAGCGGCATCAGCAGCAAAAGGAATCCAAGCAAATACAATCAGAGTTGAGGTAATAGTCGCAATCAGAGACAAAGAACAAACAAATACAAAAATCTCACGCTTAAAAAATGCGGCAAATCCTGCGGTTTTGCCAAACTCGGCATCAATGACGCGAATGCTCAGTAACCACCGCCCAAAACTTTGTCCTTGACCGCGAGCCGCCACAAGTACGCGAAAGATAAACCAAGTCACCGCAAAAGTAACGAAGCCTAAAGGACTCGGTGAGGCGATCGACAGCAAAGACTGGATCAGCTCTGAGATAAACCAACAACTTAAAAAGTCAATGATCAATGCGCCGAGGCGTTGATTAACCGTAGCAAGAGGATAGCGGCTATAAGCTGGCTCGAAGTCCATTGTAAAAAGCGTTATGAATAAGCGAAGACTGGTATTTATCGTAGCTTATTCATAACCCACAAAGCAAAAGGGACGCTTTACTAGACGCAGAGCTAATTTTATTTTTTAGCGCCGTATGCGCTAAAAAATAAAATTAGCTCCAAAATGAGATCAGTTTTACGATGATTTAGTAAGTTGAATTAATGTGTAAATCTCCAGAATGGCTAGCGATCACGATCGGTAATACCAGAATTCGGGCGGCGATTTTTGATGGTGATCGCTTTGAAGAATACTCTTGTACTCATGATCAATTGCCGACTTTAGAATTAAAACTTGCTAATAAAAATTTTGCTCGAATCGCGATCGCCTCAGTAGTTCCCCATATTGTCACCAGTTGGCATCACTTCGCTCAGACTCAAATTGTCACAACTGCTGATGTACCACTACAAGGCTTGTACTCCACCATGGGAGTAGATCGCGCCCTAGCCGCCTTTGGGGCAGGACAGACCTACGGTTATCCTGTGTTAGTGATTGATGCAGGTACGGCGCTGACAATTACGGGGATTGATACTCATCAAACTCTGGTCGGTGGCGCAATCATCGCTGGTTTGCGATCGCAATTTTCGAGCTTGCATCAAAATACTGCTGGCTTACCTGATATTCTTATACCCGAAGTTTTACCCGCAAGATGGGCAACTGATACGATTAGTGCCATGCAATCAGGTGTAGCTCAAATATTGCTGGCTGGTTTGCAAGCTTATATAAATGATTGGCGATCGCATTTTCCGCAAAGCTATATAGTCTTGACAGGTGGCGATCGCGATCGGCTCAAGCAATGGGGGCTGAAAGTAGATATAATCGACAAAGATTTGATTTTTCGGGGGCTATTCCATTGCCATGAGCTTTAATCCCAATCTTTGTCGAAATGAGAGTGAAGTCGAAAGCAAGTTAATTGTGCAGTATCTTCTGCCCGCGCTTGGCTACGACCCTAGTAAATGGCATCAGGAAGTCGCACTTGGTAATATTCGCTTAGACTTTCTCGCCCTGACATCTCAAGTTTTTCCCAGCGCCACTGACTCATCCCCCAAAGTTTGCGTGGTGATAGAAGCTAAAAGTCCCAAACAAAATCTTAATTTTCATGTGCGGCGACTTAGTTATTACTTAACGAAGTTGCAGGTTGTCTATGGTGTGCTGACTAATGGAAAAGATTTTCGGATTTATGAACTTGTTAATGAACAGGTAAAGCTAAATTTTCAATGTCAAGGTGCAGAAATTACTGACAAAATCAAGAAAATTAGCGATATTATTGGCAGGGATAGATTATCTAGTGTTGCGATCAATAAATCTATCCCTGCGATTAATCTGCTTAGCCTTGTAGAAACTATAACTCAGCCTTTAACAACTCTAAAACCAAAAACAGTAAGAAATATGAAAACGATCGCAATCTATCACAACAAAGGTGGTGTTGGTAAAACTACAACCACTATTAATCTTGCCGCCGCCATGAGTCGTAAAGGATTAAAGGTTTTGATTATCGATCTCGATAGCCAAGCAAATACGACCTATGCCGCGGGATTAATGAAGTTTGATACTGAAGAAGATGACACGCTCAAAGACAGCAATATTTACAATGTCGTCTTCTATCCCAAATCCAGTTACATTCCTGATATTGCCTTAAAGGGAACCTTTACATATCCTGAAGTGGACGTTATTCCTGCTCATATTAACTTAATCTGGCAGGAAGCGAGATTAGTTGACAAAGATAGCTCTAAAACCCATTTAGTCAAAAAATTAGAACTGGTCAAAGACGACTATGATGTCGTTCTCATCGATACGCCGCCTTCGTTAAATCTGTATGCCAAAATCGCCCTGATTGCTTGTGATTATTTGATTGTTCCTTCCGATTTAAAACCATTTGCCAATGAGGGTTTACGCAATGTCAAAAACTTTGTCGAAGAAATTGATGAATTCCGAGTTTTCATTAATCGACCTGCGGTAAATATCTTAAGAGTATTACCTTCTAAAATATTGACAAATGCTAACTATGTGAAAGCGACTTTGCCAAAACAAGAGAAAGTTGTCGAAGAGCGCTATGGATTCCCTGTTCTCGAAACAAGAATTTTTCAGAGGGAAGATTTGTCACGCGCGATTGATAATTTTGTGATGGAAGGCGATCGCCAAATCCCTGATCCAAAATCTATTTTTGACTTCAAGCCTGACTCAATGTCGGCCGCCGAGTTTGAAGAACTAGCCAATGAAATCCTCAGTAAAATAGGACTCCGATCATGAGTTTACTGACTTCTTCAATTGACCTTGATACGATCGCCCCACCCAACCCATCTCAATTTGAATCAAGTCAGATTGAGCATCTTGCGAATTTGTTTTTACGCGCAGGTGACACAGTCAGACCGATCCTATTATCCAAAACTTCACCAATCTCTTTCCAGATTTTAGAAGGAGATTTTGAGTATTATGCCGCCATGAAAGCCCAAGAAATAGATGCTCAATTTACGGCTATTCGCGCTTATGTAGTTCCACCCGATCTAGAGTCAACTATCCTTGAGCAGTATCATTTTTTGCGATCGCGATCTTTCCCAAATCCAATTACTCCTCAAATTATCCCTCAAAAATTAGACCAAATAGAGCAAGCGATCGCTATCCGATTAGAGCAGAAACTTACAGCTACGATCGAACGCACAATCGAGCAGAAGATGCATTCTAGTTTGCAAAGTTTGCAAACACTCGTAGATCAACTAACGTCACAGTTAGAATCACATTTAAACCCTGCTAGCACAATTATTGAACTGCCTATTCAACCTGCTATAACAGTACCTAAAAAAAGCAGTAAGCCTGATAAACCAGCTAAAATACCATCTAAAACAACGCTAAAAAACAAGAATACTGATGATCATGATCCCAAAAAATTACAAGTGCTAAAAGATTTGAACACAATGAATTTTGCCGATCTAGAACGTAAGCTAGGGCAATCAAAAAACGGTAAGTTTGCTCGACCGATCCATGAACAGCGATCGCAGCAGTTATTTACATCAATCCCAGATATGATTGCAAACGTGAAAGGGCTTGCTGAAAAAACCATGCAAAAGATCATTGATGCATGGTAATTAACTTTACTGAATCTAAATCCTAGGTGTCGGAATCGAACCGACATATCAACGATTATGAGTCGTTTGCTTTACCAGTCAGCCAACCTAGGTGGATTGTTGCGATTATAGCCGCTATTGTAGCCGCAAGTATTATATGCTATCAAGTAAGCTACCTCACAGGTTGCCTGATAGCAATATTAGCTAAATAAGTTTGTGATGGTATCACCCCGCCCCGAAAAGCGATCGCGCAAGAAAAAAAAGCCTGCTAAGAAATTTAGACTAAGTTATAGTCTACTTCTGCTACTTGCCATGATAGTTGTGGGGGCTGTGACTGGGCTGTTAGCTTATCGTTTTGGCAAGCACGCCTTAGAGGGCGTTAATCCCTCACCTGCTGGGGTTAAATTACCTAAGTTCGCCCCTACAGCTAAGCCCAAAGAATCTCCCAAGTCATCACCATCAGCGCAAGATGGTAAAACTTCATTTTTCTTAGACGAGCAGGAAGTCATTGCGGAGATGAAAGCTCGCTCGCAACAGGAGTTAGGTAATTTGACTCGACCGAATTTTGTGGCAAAAGTCAATAATAGCGATCGCAAGATGCTCATATCGTCAAGAGTTGACCAAGCCTATAACTCAATGCGTGACCCTCTAGCGATTTCCGCAAATGCGGACGAGCGAATCGCTGAAAGAATTGCCGAATTGCGTCAAAGAGTTTATACGAGCAGTCGATCTTATGAGAGTAATTTTGATCGTCCTAGCATTAGCCCGCCTTTATTATCAACACCAGTAGAGCTAACTCCTGTTCGCGATCGTTGGCAAGATCGGGATGCCGCATTAGTTAGTCCTAAAAAAGTCAATTTCGAGACTTTACAACCAACTACTAAACTAACTAAGCCTTAATTTCTTAGCCTTGATTTAACTAAGCCTTGATTGACGATTAGAGTGAAATGAAAATCTTTGGGGAGATAGATTACGCGTAGCGATCGCCTGTCTGATTAATTCCGCTCTTTCACGAGATTTTGTCATCGCATTTGTACCGCCATAAGTTTCGCGCTCTGTTAAATAATTTTGAATGAGCAGCGCTTCATTGTCGCTAGAGTTTTGAGAAATTTTAGTCGCAGTCAAACCCGATCGCGCGATCGCATTAGCAATGCAACCAATCACATGACTAGGACGATTGACATGATGATCGAGCAGCAAAGCCACAGCAAACTCCGATGACAAAATCTGTGAAATAGCAACGCCTTGCAAAGTCTGAGTGGGCGTAAAATAAAAGCGATCAAGCCGTGAAATCGCATGTAGTACTTGGACTGATTGCACCAGAGAGTCCATCCCTGCGATCGCAAACCGTAAAGCCCAAATCGGTTGGCGCATCAAGTTTTTATCAGATTCAGTAACCAGCCGAATCCCATTCAGCGAGAGCCAGCCTGTGATGCTATCGAGAGAACTCGTATCTAGTCCGAACTGTCCAAAATAATATTGAAACTCTGACGGATAGCGCCTTTTTAAAGTCAATAATAAAGCGGGCAACTCTCCTTGTTGACCTGCCGTACCTAGCGTCCATTGGAATATTCCAAAACTCAAGTATTGATTGTCCCAAGTATTAATTGCATCCAGACTACCTTCATTAGCAGCCGTCACCAGCATCACATTAATTTCTGAAGGACTCAGCTGCACCTGCTGCAACAATCCTGAGCCATAGGTGATAAAGTCGCGCAATTTAAAGATGCCAAGCCGATAAAAGCCAAGGTTCTTAGTTTTCGCAAATGGCTCTTGTTGTCCTGTATTCAGCAGCTTGGCGATTAAATCATTACCAACAGTCGTAAAAGAGATGGCAATCTTATTCGGCGGATAAACGCCCTGCAATGTATTTCTGACCATCGCGACTTCAGGATTTGTAGTGATCGCGGGACTTCCGCCACTAGGAATTAGCAATCTCTGACCAACCTGCAAGCTCGCAGGATTAGTAATATTATTGACGCGAGCAATCTCCTGCCAATCAGCATTTGTCCCCAAAAATCTTCGGGCAAGCCCTGATAGCGTATCTCCAGCTTGGACAATGTATTCCTGCATGGCTTCTCACAGATCAAATTCCTGATTAAATTTTGGATTAAATTACAGCGCGAATACCTCAAACTCTACCGATTTAAAAAGCATATTGCGATCGATCGCCGAGAAAACTTTATTATTTGCCTTTTCAGAATCTAAACACTGACAAACCAAACTAGCAACGTCAGCACGATGAATAATCCCCGCAATACTGGGGTCTTCAGTCAGCACAGCATTACCAGTCGCTGCCTCTGATTTCAATCCACCTGGTCGGATAATTGTGTAGTTTAAGCCACTAGCTACTAGATGCTCTTCCGCTTTTTGCTTCTCTTTGAGAATTGCGCCTAAAGTTAACAAAACTTGGGGAGAAAGTGCAACGACACTATTGCCACTACCAATCGAAGACACGAGTACAAATTTCTTCACTCCCGCCTTCACCGTGACATCAATCAAATTTTTATTACCTTCGCAATCAGCGCGATCGCCACGATCAGTTGGCAAACCACCCATACTTGAGATCACCACATTGATCGCATCTTCCCGCAACATCGCTGCTTCCAGGTCAGCAAGACTTAGGGCATCGCCAAACATCACCTTAGCGCCCAGAGCTTCTAACTCAACTGCATAGGTGGGATTGCGTAGAAGTACAGTTAAATTCACTGAGGGAGGCGCATTCTTAAGTAATAGCTTGGCAATCTCGCGCCCAACTCCACGACTAGAACCTGCTAAAAAGATGTTTTGCATAAATTTGTTGTTAAATTCACAAATAATCACCAATGATTTTTACAGCGTTTTGTACTTCATTAAAAATCAAATTTATTTTGAAAATAAAGAAAAGTTATACTTTCAAAATAAATTCGATTGCTGTAAAAAACTACTTGGTTAATGTGATTAGAGGGATTAGACTTTAGTGCGATCGGTAAAAATTTCATAACCAGTCTCAGTCACCAAAACCGTATGCTCAAACTGAGCCGAAAGCTGATTATCCACCGTGACCGCCGTCCACTTGTCAGCCAAAATCCGCACTCGCTTCGAGCCAGCATTTAAAATAGGCTCGATCGCCAAAGTCATCCCTGGACGAAAACGGACATTTGGCAACTGATGCGTACGAAAATTAAAAACTGAAGGTTCTTCATGTAAATTTCGACCCACACCATGCCCCGTAAAATCTTCCACGATCGCGAAACCATTTGACTTCACATGATCCTCGATCGCTCCAGCCAAATCAAGCATACAATTTCCTGGCTTAACCTGCTCAATCCCCTTAAACAGCGCCTCTTCAGCCACGCGCATCAACTTAGTCGCCTTTTCACTGATGACACCAACGCCCACCGTAATACAAGAATCACCATGAAACCCGTTCTTAAAAGCACCCGTATCAACTTTAACGAGATCGCCTAGCTTAATCACCTTTCTAGAACTAGGAATACCATGCACAACTTCGTTATTAATACTGGTGCAAAGGCTAGCAGGAAAACCACAATATCCCTTAAAACTTGGTACAGCACCCATTTCACGAATACGTCTCTCTGCATGAGCATCGAGATCCATCGTGGTCATCCCAGGAGCAATCATTTGTGAAATCTCTTTAAGCACTGTAGCCACAATGCGAGATGATTCACGCATGTAGTCCAACTCACGTTGAGACTTAATTTCAATGCCCTTAGTTTGCTTAGGAGTAGATTGTTTAGGGGCTTTTTTGCTTTCTGCGCTCGGTTTCGATCGCAGCGCACTGAGAATATTCATTAATTATTTGAGGATAGTATTTACAACAGCTAATATATTTTTAGCCTATAGGGTCACTAGATTGGTTATTTTTAAGTCAAATCACAGAATTTGACTAGCAAAACTCTCCTCATCAACACTGATTAAGAACTGAGGTTCAACTATGACGCAATCTACTGGTATGCCTCCCTTACCCCCACCTTCTTCTGGCGGTGGTGTGCCACAACCGCCACGCAATAATAATCCTGCCGCACCACCATCCGCCCAGCAGCAGCGTGTTGCCCCTAATCCTAATCCTCAAGTCCCTCCCAATCCTCAGGCAGCTCAAGCGCGGGCGGCTCTTACTCCAGCCCAACTCCAACAAGCTCAAGCGGCTCAACAAGCTCGTGCTGCCGCCGCCGTCCGTCAAGCACAGATGGCAATTCCCACAGATACCCAAGTTACTAACGTACCACCGCCCCCTAATCCGCGTCCACCGATTCGTCCAGGTCCACCACCAAACTTGCCTGGGCTGGGCATACCATCGATCTTGCAGCGGAGTTCAGGACAGCCAACCCTTACTCAAATCGTCAAAGATGCTTATGAGCAGGGATGTTCTGACATTCATGCGGGTGTAAATGAACCAGTCCGATTTCGCAGTCGCGGCTTGATGGTTACCCAAGAGCAGTATCCTGTCCCAGACAAGCAAACCTTTGACACTTGGCTGACGGAAATTATGGATGATAAGCAAATCCTCCAATTCCGTGACACCATGGAATTTGATGGTGCGACTCAATACGAATTTGCGCGCTGTCGGATCAATGTTTTTGAATCATTGCGTGGCTCGGCAATGGTTTTGCGATTAATTCCTTTAAAGATTTTATCGATCGAGCAGCTTGGTTTGCCAGAAGTATTCCGTGAGCTTTGTTACACCCACAAAGGTTTGATTTTGGTGACTGGACCCACGGGATCAGGAAAGTCCACTACATTGGCTGCCATGGTTGACTTTATTAATACTGAGATGCAGAAGCATTTAATTTCGATTGAAGATCCAATTGAATTTGTGCATCAAAGCAAAAAAGCGCTGATCAAGCAACGTGAAGTTGGTATCCATACTCACAAGTTTGATAATGCGCTCAAGGCGGCTTTACGCGAAGACCCAGACATCATTCTGATTGGAGAAATGCGTGACAAGGAGACGGTAAACACAGCGCTTAAGGCTGCACAAACGGGTCACTTAGTATTCGGAACGTTGCATACTAATAGTGCTGTGAAAACAATTGAACGGATTCTGAATCTTTATGAACCTGAACAACAAGCACCAATGCGGATTCAAGTTGCAGAATCATTAGTGGGTGTTATTGCTCAGTCGTTGGTGCGTACCACCGATGGGAAGCGGGCGGCGGTTCATGAAATCATGATCAATACTGATGCTGTGCGTGACTATATCAAGCGCGGTGAGGTGGATGAGATTGAGGCGATCATTCCTAAATGTACTTATGAGGGAATGGTGAATATGAATCAATCGCTCTATAAGCTCTATGAAGATGGTCGGATCACGGAAGAGACTGCTGTCGAGAACTCACCGAAGCCGAATGAAATGGCACAAATGTTGCGTGGTCGCATGTAAATTCTTGAAGGAGAAATTTTGCGGTCTTAATCTTTGGTACAGCAAAGCGTATTATGGGATGTAGCAAAGTTTATTTAAATCGTTACAAACTATGGATATCTTGTCATTAGGTTGGTTCGGCGTACTGGGTATGTTCACACTCTCGATCGCCTTTGTTGTCTGGGGTCGTAACGGACTCTAAAAATCTGATTAAATCTGATTAAAAAAGGGCGTGTTGCGCCCTTTTTTATTGGGACTCGCCGATTAAGGTGAAAGCTGCCCAATTAAGTGGGTCTGGGTACTTAGCTTTAGTTGCAAGCATTGCTTGACGTAATGCTTGAGCTTTATTAGGATTTGTCTGAAATTTTTTGTAAAACGTGGTCATCAGCATCGCTGTAGGATCATCGGGTACTGACCATAGCGATACAACGACACTCGAAACTCCTGCACTAATCAGCGATCGCGATAAGCCGATCACACCATCACCCGTTAACAAGCCTTGTCCTGTTTTGCAGGCACTAAGTACTACCATCTCAGCATTTAGTTGCATGTCAATGATTTCGCTAGCGGTCAAAAAGCCATCGTCTATTTGACCGCTTGTTTGGCTGGGTGCAAGAGCGATCGCACCGGGGATATCACCTTTGCGATATTCTTCTAACAATCCATGGGTGGCAAGATGAACGAAGCGTGCGCGTTTCATTTTTTCGACAATTTCCACTTTTGTCGCTTGATTGCCCGTTAAAAAGGTTGTATTGAATAAAATAGCGATCGCTTTCGCTTCTTTTGCGGCTCCTGGCAAGGATGGTAACTGCGTGGGCGGATTACCTAAACTCGGCATAGTGGGATTACCAACAACCAGAATTTCTTGCAGATTGACTTTTAGCGATCGCTGTCGCATTTGATGAGTGAGATCGAGAACTTGGATAGCGGGGGCAATTTGGACTGTATAACGCTCAATCAAGAACTTGTTTTGTGGATCAATAAGCGCTGCAAATGGAACTAAGAACAGCATTGATTGAGGTAGGAAAATCACTCTAGTATTAACATCACTGGGTAGTAAGTCTTGAATCGGCTGAATGAGAATAGTATGCAGTTGCTTTAGTTCAGCATATTTCTCTATTACATTTTGAGGATTTTGCTCGACTGAGTTAGCATCATTTAATAAGCCGCGTAAATCCGATACAAGATCAACAATCGGATTATTGAGTTTGGTGAGATCGACTTCTCGAAAGGCGATCGCGCCCGTGGGCTGTACTACCCAAATATAGAGCTTAATATATTCGCCTTTGAGCTTGCCTTGTCCGATAAAATTTGGGTCTGTAACCAAAGAATATTCCACCAGCACTGCATTTTGTTGTTGAGCAATACGGCGAATATCGGCAATATTCACTGATGATAAAGATGCAACGCTGGAATCACTCTTTTGTTCTGCTTTTGATGAAGTACTTGAACTAAGACGACGGGAGAGGAGTTCGGCAAAAGCACGCGCACGTCCACTTTCAGCAATTTCTAAAGCCTCTTCAGATTTACCTTGCGCCACCATAATTTGCTGAAGTTGATTGAAAGCATGAAGCTGCGTATCAAAAATCGAAATCTTGTCATTATCACTTAAATTAGAGCGCAAGGATTCCAACAAGCTCAGTGCCGTCCGAAATTTTTGTTCTGCTTCTGGATACTTTCGCGCTCGCCACAGTGTATAGCCCCAATTACTTAAAGTCATTGCTTCTAAGCGGCGATCGCCTATTCGTTTGGCTAACAGCCAGCTTTGCTCTTGATATGCCAAAGCTTTATCGTATTCTTCCAGAAATACATAGGCTAATCCTAATCCACCGATCGCAGCCCCTTCAATACGCGGATTTTTTAGTTCCTTCGCGACCATCAAGGCTCGTTCATAATAAGTGATCGCTTCTTTATATTGGCGCTGAACATGATATCCAGAACCAATATTATTGAGTTCTTCACCTTCGGCTTCGCGAAAGCCTATTTTCTGAGCAATGGCAAGACTTTGTTTGTAATATTCAATCGCTTCTTTATATTCTTCTTTCGCGGCAGCAATTAATCCTAAACTATTGAGCAACAGCACCACACCATTATTATTACCAACTGATTTGGCAATTTTGAGGCTTTGACGATAAAGAATATCGGCTTTATTATAATTGCCAAGATCAAAGTAAATATTACCAAGACTAGCAAAAACCTGTGCTTCTCCTTGCCGATCGCTTAATTCTTGCCTAACTGTTAGTCCTTGATTATGCAGTTCTAGAGCTTTTTCATAGTTGCCGATAACCCGATAGTTGTTGCCCAGATTCCCTAAAGCTATGGCTTCGATTTTACGATCATTCAGACGTTGAGCCAAATCTAACAATTGCTGCGAATACGCGATCGCTTGTTGATACTTGCCTAGCCTCTGTGATGCTTCAGCGAGAGTCTCTAAGACGGTCATCTCGCCTTTACTATCCTTTTGCTGCTGATAAAGCTGGAGAGCTTTTTGCCAACTAGCTATGCCAATATCAAACTGCTTGGCGCGAAACTGCTGCAAACCGATTTGCACAAGTTCGGCAGCTGGCGATCGCTTCTCTATTAGAGAGTTATCTGCTGCTAGTGAAGCTGAGCTAACTGTAAATAAGCAGATAGTGGATAAAATCGCGATCGCATAGCTTTTACTGCTCATAGTAGCCAGCTACTCTTTGCAAGGCGGCAAATTAGAACTATTCGCGGTACGAGTTGGGACTGTGCGAGTCGCCACAGATGTCTCCGAAGGCAATGATGCGGTGACCGTCAGAATCGGTTTTTTGGTCTTTGTTGGTTCACATTGACTATCATCGTTACGGCTCGCCACAATCACCTCTAGATTTGTACCGAGATTAATGCTAGAGCTAAAAGACTGGTCAGATAATAGAGTTAGAACTTGAGGTGGAACACCGCCAATTCCGATGCCAATTTGTCCATCGACACCACTGGTCGTTGGCGTTTTCCCAACTACAAAATTAGTATCTTTAAGAAGACGAATATTGATCAAGTTATTTCCTCCATTACCTCTAACAATGGGGGCAGCATTACCAAATTGCAGAGAAACATTGCCTTGAGAACCTAATCCCGCATTTGCCGCGAACGTATAAATACTATATCTATTATCTTGTGCAGCCGTACCAGGAGAACCATTTAGAGGAGTACCAGTTACACTAAGTCGCCCTGCTGTGATGTTAATAACATTATCGGTTGTCAGATTAACTTGCCCTGCTCGCAAGAAACCATTATTAACTAGCACCGCACCATTAGGTGCATTTAAATTCAGCGTAACCCCAGGGTTGGTGGGAGCATTTAGAATTAAGAAATTGCCATCGATATTAACATTGCCATTCTGGGCAGTCAGGGTTAGCGTAGAACTTGTATTTGAGTTAAAAAGGAATGAAGAACTAAAAGCGTTGGTGTCGATCGCACTGGTATCGACATTGATATTATTACCAGCAATAAATTCTAAGGAGGTGAGAGTATTAACTAAATTAAAGCCACCAACTGGAACTGTAATATTTATGTTGTTAGTAGCCTGAAGAATCACGTTGCCGCCTACATTGAGTAGAGTTGTATCTACTATATTAATATTGGTTGGGTCGAGAAGAAGCATCCCAGCAATTCCATTTAGCGCAGTTGTATTTACTTTCCCCCGAAACAACAAGTTCTCTTTTCCTGATACTTCCACAAATCCGCCGTTACCACTAACTAAACCACCTTGTGCAAACACACTTCCCAAATATGTAGTCGAGCGATCGCCCCAAATAATCACCTTACCGCCATTGCCTTGACTGAGCACATCAGCGCTAATAGTGGAATCTTGGCTAACAAAAGTATATTGAGCATTAGGAACCGTACCTTTTCCTTGAAAGTCTCCACCAATTAACACTGTACCGCCCGCGATCGCACCCGAAGCATTGAGATTTGCTGAGACTAAACCAACGCGATCGCCTAAAACATTAATCTCACCACCTTTGCTAGTAGCGCT
The DNA here is from genome assembly GCA_025356295.1 of Cyanobacteriota bacterium. Lineage (GTDB taxonomy): Bacteria > Cyanobacteriota > Cyanobacteriia > Pseudanabaenales > Pseudanabaenaceae > Pseudanabaena. The sequence goes on along the minus strand of JANXUJ010000002.1, from coordinate 18,636 downwards.
TGACACATCGATAATTCCTGAAGCGATCGCTGTTCCCAAACTATAGCCTGTTCCCACAGAATAGCCTGTCAGCAAAGCTGGCAAATCAGAAACTAAAAACGCTCGTTGAGCAAGTTCTTGCTGCGCCGCGACAGGAAGTTCCAAACTTAAAAGACTACCTTCAGGCGTGATTTTGACATACTTACCATCGGGTACGGCGGCGATCGTGATTTTGCCAGATGGTGCAGCGATCGTACCTGTATTAATCACTAATCCACCCACAAGGGTAATGCTTTGACCTTGATTGACAGATAGATTACCCGCATTAGCCACTGGTGAGCCTTGTGGAGGATTTGCAATAGAAGGATTAGCCACAAATCCAAAAGCTTGAGGATTACCCGATAGATTTTTGATTGCATCAACACTTGTATTTATGCCAAACCAACCATTCCCAACCTGTATTCCATTTGCTGTTGTCGCCGTAAACGATGCGGGGACATTCAAGCTAGCATTTGCGCCAAAAATAATTCCCGCAGGATTTAGTAAGTAAAGATTAGAATTACCACCCGTAACCTGAATTAGTCCATTAATTACTGAAGGACTGCCGCCGACCACGCGACCGAGAATATTTTGAATACTAGAATTAGATAAGAAATTAGCGATCTGTCCTTGATTTAAACCAAATTGCTGGAAGCTGTGATAAAGATTTGCGCCTGCTTGGATGCCGCCTGTGATGTTTAATTGCTGAGCATTAGTAGGGGCAACGTTTACTTTCGTGCCTAAGTCATTAGCTGGCACAATTGATTGAGCAAATACTTTGTTACTTATAAGAATGTTACTTATAAGAAAGGGACAAGTTAGCAGTAAAGCGATCGCCACTTTTCTAACTGGCTTAATTCTAATTGACTTAACATTTAGCTTGACAACTATAGACATAAGATTTTCAGACATGAGATTTTCCCTTCATATTAGAGATTGGAAAACTTTGCAAAACTTTCATTTGCAAAAAGCAGCTTAGTCTATCTAAAATTATAAAAACAAACTAGGCGTTAAGAACCTTGTTGTCATTAAATCTTTATCAAATTAATTTAACTATTGCGAAATGTTATGCCAGAAGTTTCAGAAATTATTGTTTTTAACACCTTTTTTTGGGCGGCTGTAGTGCTGCTAGCGATCGCTACCAGTGGCATTGGCTATCTCACTTATCTAGAATGGCAAGATCGTCGCCGTCGTGGTGGAAAAAGTTAAACCACTCATACAGGCGATCGCTTTTCCAAGGTGTATGCCACGCTAGACCGAGATTGATCGTTTCCACAAAAGTATCAGGAAAAATTTCAGGCAAATCTGAACCCTTGATCGCCACGCAAAATTTAAAAGTCGTGACTTGTTCCCATTGTTTTAAATGCTTGAAGACTCGCACGATCGCTTGACGATAGGGATGATTTGGTTGTTCGTACCAGTCATCAGAAACCTCATTGGAGCGATCAAAGCCTAAATGGACAATAGTGAGCTTATTCTCTAATGCTTCTTCTGGACTAGAAAATAAGCTCGTAAAAGTCGGCGATGTCTCTTCTTGTAATAAGAGATCATTAGTTGCGGCAAATTCGCGCAATTGTTCAAGCAACTCAGGAGCTTTATGGTCTGTCCATCTGATGCAAAGCGTGACTAGCTTTGTTTGTAAAAGCAGATGTCCTAGTTTTTCAGCTTTGGTTTCTAGATAGCGTGAATTATGCTCATTTGTTTCTATTAATAAAGGCAAACGTCCAACTATTTCGATGCCAAAACCCTTAAGTCCAGTTAGTTTACGAGGATTATTGGTAATCAAACGCATCTTATTAATGCCAAGATCATGCAAAATTTGCGCGCCAACTCCGTAAGTACGCAGATCAGCGCCAAAGCCTAGCTTTTCATTTGCTTCGACTGTATCTAAGCCACCATCTTGAAGATGATAGGCTTTGATTTTATTAATCAAACCAATGCCGCGTCCTTCTTGGCGCAAATAAACGACTACGCCCCAACTAGCAAACTCGATCATTTTTAAAGCGCTTTGCAATTGTCCACGACAATCGCAACGCAATGAACCCAACGCATCACCTGTCAGACATTCAGAATGTACGCGAACTAAAACTTCGTTATCACTAAAATCTTTGAGATCGCCTTTAACGATCGCTAAATGCTCTTTATTGTCGATGGTGTTGCGATATGCATAAACTCGAAAGTTGCCAAATAGCGATGGCAAAAGCGCGATCGCCTCTCGCTTCACAAAGCGATCATGGGCAAGACGATAGCTAATCAGATCAGCAATGCTGATTAATTTGAGATTATGCAACTTGGCATATTCGATCAGTTCAGGCAGACGCGCCATCGAACCATCATCATTTTGGATTTCGCAAATCACACCCGCAGGATACAGTCCCGACATTTGCGCTAAATCAACCGCCGCCTCAGTATGCCCTGCGCGCTTGAGTACACCACCATCTTTTGCCCGCAATGGAAAAATATGCCCAGGGCGACAGAGATCATTTGGGAGTGTATTTGGATTGATCGCCGCCTGAATTGTCCGCGATCGATCTTCAGCCGAAATGCCTGTCGATGTCCCCTCCACGGCATCAATACTTACAGTGAAAGCAGTTTGTTGACTGTCAGTATTGCGATCGACCATCAATGGCAAGTCAAGGCGATCAAGGCGATCGCCTGTCATCGCCAGACAGATCAAACCTCGCGCCTTGACTGCCATAAAGTTGACCATTTCAGGCGTGGCGAATTGGGCTGCTCCGATCAGATCGCCTTCATTTTCACGGTTTTCATCATCGACAACGACAATGAGACGACCAGATTTGAGGTCGTTAAGGGCATCGGGAATGGAATCAAATTGAAACTTTGTCAAGGCTTACTGTCAGGGATTTAAGCAGGTTACATCCATCATACATAATCACAATCCTAAAACCTAAAAAGTAAAGACGGTGCTTGCACCGTCTTTACTTTTTAGGTTTTAATGAAAATTAATGATACAAAAAGTAGATTTTTGAGATAATATTTGGTGTAAGGTAACATTCTTTGCGTGAAGGGTAAATCATGAGTCAGGCAGGATTTGGCGATTCATCAGCCCAAGAGAGCATTAATTCCCCGCTCCCAGAGCCGCAATTCCAGTCACCGATCGCATCTTCACATGCCATCGGCGAGCCAACTACTCTTTTTAATGCTTTGCCCAGACAAGTTCTAGAGCAAGAGCTACAATTTTGTAATGAGCGTAGTCAACAAGCTCAAGTTTTGTTGCGACAAGCTCAGGAACAGTTACAACTTTCGCAGTTAGTTATCCAGAGACAAGAAACTTTAACGCAAACCTTGCAATCGCGGATAGATCAGTTAGAACGTGAAATTCAGGATGGACATACTACTTTTGATGAGTTGCGCGATCGCCTCAAGCGTCAACAACATCACACATCACAGCTAAAAGCAGCTCTAGAACGTTGCCTTGACACATCTACTGATGCTCCCAAAGACATGGGAATGTCAGCACTAGAATCTTGGTCGATCGCCAAGCTTGCTGATGAAAAGATATCTCCAGTTACCGCAATCAGCGATTCGCCTTTGCAGAATGTTGTCAAAATTGTTCCTGCTCCCCAGCCAATTGATTCTCCAGAGGTTAAGGTTAAAGAGTTAAGCGCTGCTATCCAACAGCCGTCCGAAATACTTGATATCCCAATTCAGCTTCCTGCTAAGACTCAACCGATCTCACCGTTAATTGTTCGTCCTCACAAAGCCTCTCAAGGCTCCCCGATCACACTTAACCTACCTGCTGCTAGCTCAGTAGCACCAAGTGTTGAATTATCAGTTGAGTTAGCTGGTTTATTAGCTGACTTAAAAACCGCACCTCAACAAGCGATCGCCACCAATGATGACAACTCTAACTCCACAGCATCAAATGACTCTCCGCTTGCTTCGGGTTCAGTAAATAACTCGGTGGTAATCCCCATGGTGGCTATACCTAAGTTTATCCAAGCTTTGTATGGCAATGTAAATCAAGAAGAACCTGCCCAGTTAGCGATCTCTAATTCCACTAGCTCTCGCAAAGCGGTTACATCTTTAGCGGCTGTTCAGCTTCCACAGTTTCCACCCTTACCTCGCCGATGATTGGTTATCTGCGTGGAGCGATCGCGGCTTGCAAAGCGACAGACAGTTCTCGAAAAAATACGCCTTCTTATTGGCTCACCCTTGATGTACATGGCATTGGCTACGATGTGCAGATTACAGCTAGCACTGCCAATAAGTTGCCTCTAGTGGGTGAAGAGACACAAGTATTTATACATTTAATCATCCGTGAAGATCAAATGATCTTGTTTGGATTTGCAACATTACCCGAACGCGAATTGTTTCGTCAACTAATCAGCGTTTCTGGAATTGGTACACAGGTTGGTTTAGCGCTCCTAAATAGCTTAGGTATTCAAGATTTAGTTAAAGCGATCGTCTCAGGAAATACACGAGTATTGAGCTTAACCCCAGGAGTGGGCGCTAAAACAGCCGAAAGACTTGCCCTAGAACTCAAAACTAAACTTGCAGACGGTCGATTAGCGCTAGTTGGTGCAACTAGCTCTGTGGGCAGCATGGTTAGTGTCGCCGTCCAAGAAGAATTAGAAATGACTTTACTGGCGCTCGGCTACAGTCCAACCGAAATTAACAATGCACTAAATGCGATCGCTTCTTTACCCATTCTTGCTAAAACCCAAGATATTGAAGCTTGGATTAAAGAGGCGATCGCATGGCTATCTCGCTAATTAATGCTTCCAATGCGATCGCCAAAAGGAAAAAATCTAATAGTTGCTTTGCCAATCACATTTTCCTTGGGCAGAAATCCCCAAATATGTGAATCATTACTGTGATTGCGATTGTCGCCCATCATCCAATAATGACCTTTGGGAACAGTCACAGGACGCATATTGTATTTGGGTGCTTCCGCAATATATGGTTCATCGAGAGGTTCATCATTGCGATAGACTTTGCCATTTTTTACTGCAATGCGATCGCCTTCGAGACCAATCAAGCGCTTGATATAGGCTTTAGTATTGTCTTCAACCGCAGGAGACTTAGGCGGATAGAAAATCAAAATATCGCCGCGTTGTGGTTCTTGCCAATGTTGGGAGATTTTATCAACGAGAATGCGATCGCCTACCTGCAAAGTTGGCTCCATCGAGCCAGAGGGAATGAAGCGCGGCTCGACAATAAAAGTCCTCAAAAATAAGGCGATCGCCAGAGCCACGGCAAAAATGCGAATGGTCTCACCATGTTGTTGCCACCATGGTTTAACGGAAACTTGAGGTTCTAGCTTGCTTTCTGTGGACATGAATCAAGACTTGTTTTTACTGATTATTTATTGTATTTAGGAACATTTAAGTTGCCAGCCCGTTCGTCAAACGGCCAATATCGAAACATGGCTCGTCCCACCAAATTTTCTTCGGGCATAAATCCCCATGCATGAGAATCCAAACTATTGTTGCGATTGTCGCCCATTACCCAATATTTGCCAGTTGGCACAGTGAAAAATTGATGATCTCGACCCGACTGCACATTATCAGGACGGAAGCAGCTAGGACAGAGGGCATCATCTTGGGTGGGCAAAGTATAGTTGGGCGGTGCAGCAATATATGGCTCATTTAATGGTGCATCGTTGATAAATACTTTGCCATCATGAATGCTGATGCGATCGCCGGGTAAACCAATCACCCGCTTGATGTATACCTTAGTTGCATCAGGCACAACAGGACTATTTGGTGGATTAAATACTACAATTTCGCCGCGTTCGGGTTTGCGCCAGCGAAATGAGAGCTTATCGATAATTAAACGATCATTAATTAATAAAGTTGGCTCCATAGAGCTAGAAGGAATATAGCGTGGCTCCGCTATAAATATTCGCACTCCAACCGCTAATAAGATGGCAACCGTCACAGTCGGCAAATTATCAGTCAAGAAAGTTTTGATTGATCGCTCTTGTTCTTTTTCGGGAACAGGTGCAGAATGCTTGGGATCAGATGGAGGATTGCTAGGACGATCGCTAGAATTATCAGATGACATAGAGATGCTCACGGAATATATGTTTATTTTAAAGCCTGTCTCTCGAAAAAATGATGCAAAGTGCCGTCTTTTCTAACTTTTGAGCGCACTGGGAATTTCGATCACGCGATCGCCTGACAGGTTAAATTCTTGATGAATAACTTTGAGTGCTTGTTCCGCTTGATGATCGCGTACCACACAGCTAACCTTAATTTCAGATGTGGCAATCATCTCGATATTAATACCTGCATTGGCAAGAGCGCTAAACATGCGTGCAGCAATTCCTGACTGATGGATCATATTTGAACCAACAATGCTGACTTTGCTAATGTCACCATCGCAAGAAACATTCCCATAGCCTAACATTGGTGCAAATTGTTTAAGTGCAGTTTCGGCTTTAGTAAGATCAGCGATCGCCACTGTAAATGCGATTTCGTTGACACCGCGATTGGACTGAGACTGGACGATCATATCAATACTGATATTTTGTTCAACTAACTGCTCAAGTATTCTTGCCGCCATACCAGGGCGATCGGGTACTTGCTGGACGGCGATTCTAGCTCGATGGCGATCAAGGGCAACACCCCTGACTGGGAAAGTCGTTGGTGTAGCAATTGTATCTGCGACAGATTTTTTGGCAGCAGGTTTTAATGTCACATTAAAGGCTTTTTGAATCACGGCGATCGCGGCTTCACCATCAGATGAAGCAATCACACAACTAATTTTAATTTCAGAAGTGGAGATCATCTGGATATTGATCCCTACGGTGGCGAGAGCCGAAAACATTTGTGCGGCAACACCTGGTCGCCCCACCATGCCAACACCGATAATGCTGATCTTGGCAACATCGGAGTCAACAGTGACTGAGCTTGCGCCAATCTCCAAGCCTCTGGCAACGATTTCCGCTAATTGCAATTGATTTTGAGGAATCGTAAAGGCGATGTCATTCACCCCTTCAGTTTCCTGCACAGCTTGAATGATCAAGTCAACATTGATGCCTTGCTCTGCAAGAGGTGTGAATAGTTGGGACGCGATCCCAGGGCGATCGGGGATTCGCAAAAGCGCAATTTTGGCTTGATCATAATCAATCGAGACAGTCTCAACAAAGTGATTGACCTCTAGAGTCTCAAGGTTGCCCGTACCAATACGCGGCGAAGTAATCACTGTACCTGGATCATCCAACCAACTCGATCTCACACACATTTTCACCCCAAAGTTGCGGGCGATCTCCACTGATCGTGGATGTAAGACTTTTGCCCCTAAGCTAGCCAGCTCTAACATTTCATCGCAAGTGATTTCAGTAAGCATTTGCGCCTTCGGCACAATGCGCGGATCGGTAGTTAAAACCCCTGGGACATCGGTATAAATTTCACAAACATCCGCATTGATCGCCGCCGCGATCGCCACAGCTGAAGTGTCAGAGCCGCCGCGCCCTAATGTCGTAATTTCGTTACTAGGCTTGCCTGTCAATTCATTAAGTGCCACACCTTGAAATCCCGCAATCACGACAACTTTACCCAAGTCTAAGGCGGCGAGAATTTGTTCGGGTTCAATATACAAAATTCTGGCGCGAGTATGAGTTGCTTCTGTCACAATGCGAACTTGTGAGCCATTCATCGCGATCGCCTTCTGCCCCAATGCTTGCAGCGCCATACTGAGCGTAGCGATCGTTACTTGCTCACCTGTTGCTAAAAGCAGATCAAGTTCGCGCTCTCTCGCCGTAATTTCCTCAAGAGTCTGTAAATGTTTTGCTGAAACTGATTCGGCGAGAGCAACCAGACCATCAGTGGTTTTGCCCATCGCCGAAACTACGACCACAACCTGATTGCCAGCATCAACCGTCCGCTTGATGCGATCGCTTACTGCTTTGATGCGATCGGCATTGGCTACAGACGAGCCACCGTATTTCTGAACTATTAACGCCATTCGCTAGAGAAGGTTAAACTTGAAAGAATTTTTTATGATGTTTTACCAAGTAAGCAAAGTAAAGCATCACAGCCTATTCATCATACATTTCATATAGCGATTCCTATAGCGATCCTCTTGGATACATCGTGTTAAATGCCAAGTACTACTAAGTTAAGTACTACCAAGTATTGTTTAAGATAATCCGTAAATTTGCTCTGATGGTATGATTGCCAAGTGACGAGTGAACCTGTACTTAATAAGGAATTATCTTTTATGCAAACGGGGGCTGTTTCTCCACTGGTTCTGATCATTTTGGACGGCTGGGGACATAGAGAAGAGACTGAGGGCAATGCGATCGCCGCCGCAAATACTCCCGTCATAGATAGCCTATGGAGTACTTACCCTAAAACTCTCCTCCAAGCCTCTGGCAAAGATGTCGGCTTACCAAAAGGACAAATGGGCAACTCAGAGGTTGGACATTTGAACATTGGTGCAGGTCGTGTCGTTCCCCAAGAATTAGTAAGAATTTCTGATGCGGTAGATGATGGCTCATTGTTGTCCAATGCAGCTCTAGTGGCAGTTTGTGAAAAAGTCAAAGCCAATAAGAGTAAACTGCATCTTCTGGGACTTTGCTCTGATGGTGGCGTGCATTCCCACATTGATCATTTGCTGGGGTTGATAAATTTAGCCAAATCCCAAGCAGTTGAAGATGTCTGTATTCATGTAGTCACTGATGGACGTGACACTTTGTCACACTCTGGGATCAACTTTGTTAAGCGTCTCCAAGCCCATCTAAATGAAATTAACCTTGGGCGGATCGTGACGATCAGTGGTCGCTATTTTGTGATGGATCGCGATAAACGTTGGGATCGTGTCCAAAAAGCTTATGAAATCTTAACAAATGACCAAGTCACTACTGAACTAACCTCGGCAGCTGATGTATTGGAAGCCGCTTATAAAGAAAAGATTACTGACGAATTTTTGCCGCCAACCAGAATCGCCCACGGCGCGATCGCCTCAGGTGATGGTGTAATTTGCTTTAATTTTCGACCCGATCGCTCGCGCGAGATTACCCAAGCCCTCGTTGCTGAAAACTTTGCAGGTTTTGAACGCGATCGCATTGAGTCACTTGCCTATGCCACATTTACGCAATACGACAGTTCTCTGCCCGTACCTGTTGCCTTCGCACCACAAAATTTGACAAACTTGCTTGGTCAAGTGGTGGCAAGCCATGGATTGAAGCAGTTACGCTTAGCTGAGACTGAAAAATATGCCCATGTCACTTACTTTTTTGATGGTGGTATGGAAGAACCCAGCGAAGGTGATGATCGCATTTTGGTCAATAGTCCGCGCGTGTCCACCTATGACCAGCAGCCAGAGATGTCGGCGGTCGAAGTCACAAAAATTGCGGCTGAAGCGATCGCCAAGCGTATTTACTCAATGATCATCATCAACTATGCTAACCCCGACATGGTGGGACATACAGGCAATTATGAAGCCACGATCAAAGCTCTAGAACATGTGGATAAATGCTTAGGTAATTTGTTGTCAAGTATCGCCAGAGCTGGTGGTACGGCGCTGATTACCGCCGATCATGGCAATGCTGAATATATGTGGGATGAGCATGGCAACCCTTGGACAGCGCACTCCAGTAATCCTGTGCCATTTATTTTGGTGGAAGGTGAAGGGCGCAAAATTCATGGTCATGGTGCGGATGCCAGCTTAAAATCTACAGGTGGTCGTCTAGCTGACATTGCACCCACAATTTTGGAAATTCTTCAAATTCCTCAACCTACAGAAATGACAGGGGTATCGCTGCTCGAACCAGCTATTTATGATATCCAGAATGTCAAAACTCCTGTTCAAATTGGCAAAGTTTAAATTGGTAAATAAATGGGATTGACAATTGGCATCAATTCTCATTTTTGGTTTTAGGTTGCAAAATATAGATGGCGATGAGCAAAACTCATTTCCATCTATATTTTCTGAGGGACAACTTGAGTGACAAAACTGACAAGACGCGAGTTTATTGCGGTTAGCAGCCTTACGGCTGGCTTTGCACTTGCTGTGCAGCCCATTTACGCCAAAGTAATTACCACTGATCGTAAAGGCATCATCGCAGGTGAAGTCAAAATCCCTGTAAGTGATGGCACAATTCCTGCTTATAGAGCGATGCCTACTACTGGAGCGAATTTCCCTGTGATTTTAGTTGTCCAAGAAATTTTTGGTGTTCATGCTTATATTCAAGATGTTTGTCGCCGCTTAGCCAAATTAGGTTATCTAGCGATCGCGCCTGAAATGTTTTATCGTCAAGGTGACGTAACCAAACTGACCGACATTGCCCAGATTCGCCCTATTGTTAATAAAGTTCCTGACGATCAGGTGCTATCTGATCTTGACGCAACCGTGGCATGGGCGGCGAAATCATCAAAGGGGAATATTCAGAAACTCGGCATTACAGGTTTTTGCTGGGGCGGCAGGATTACATGGCTATATGCAGCGCATAACTATAATGTCAAAGCTGGTGTGGCTTGGTATGGCAGACTGGTGGGTGACTCCACGCCACTTACACCCAAATATCCACTTGATATTGCCAAAAACTTACAAGCGCCAGTACTAGGGCTTTACGGGGGCATGGACACGGGCATCCCTCTAGATACAGTTGAGCAAATGCGCGATCGGCTCAAAGGTTGCAACAACAATTCCGAGATTGTGGTTTATCCTGAAGCTCCTCATGCCTTCCATGCCGACTATCGTCCTTCTTATCGTCCCAAAGAGGCTGAAGATGGCTGGAAACGATTACAGGTTTGGTTTAAGAAAAATGGTGTTGTCTAAAAGCTAGAATCGTGGATTTTATTTAAAAAATTAGAAGTGGCGCAATGCGCCACTTCTAATTTTTTGAGTTTATAAAAAAATCAGTGAAATCAAATAATCTGTTTAATCAGTGATGGAGACTTTTACGCTTTATTGTGTAAAGTATTGTAAAGAGATTGTAATTTTAAAATGCAAGATAAAGTTGTTGTCGTTGTCGGTGCGTCAGGTGGAATTGGTTCGGCACTTGTACCGAAATTAGCAGAGGCAGGAACAAAGTTAGTTCTTGTCGCGAGAGATATCGCTAAATTAAACGAGCTTGTCGATCTAGTAAAAGAACAAGATGCAGAAGCGATCGCCATTCCTACAGACATTACTAAGTATGATCAAGTTGAACTGATGGTGCAGCAGGCGATCGCACAATTTGGACATATTGATGTATTAGTCAATGCCGCAGGAGCAGGCGTGATGAAGCAATTCAACCGTATTGAACCCCAAGAACTCGATCAGATGCTCGATCTCAATCTCAAAGGAAATTTTTATACCAGTCAAGCGGTGGCAAATGTGATGAAGGATCACAAGATTGGACATATCTGTAATGTGATTGGCATCCTCGGTAAGCATCCCATGGCAATGGCTGCGGCTTACTGTGCATCTAAATTTGGAGCCGTTGGCTTTAGCAAATGCATGGCAGATGAACTCCGCCGTTTTGGAATTAAGGTGACGCTGTTTTATTTTGGAGGGATTGACTCGCCATTTTGGGATAACGTCAGTCTAAAGGTTGATCGCAGCAAGATGCTTTCTCCCGAAACTGCTGCGAATGCAATCATGTTTGCCCTCTCCGCCGATCCGCAAGCTGTACCGATGGAAATTAATATTCAACCTGAGAGTCACTTATTTTTTTGAAATGTGAGCCTATAAATACAGGGGCGCTTTGCGCCCCTGTATTTATAGGATTTATTTATATGATTTGACCAATTCGATCTATATAGCAACCGTCAAGGCAGCTACGTTAAAATCAATTAAGCAGCGCTTCTATTTAATTGAAATTATTTGATTTATGCCTAAAAAATTTGGATTTTGGTTGATTTGGATTTTATTTGCGGTTTATGCGTTTATATTTGCGCCGCCCGATCGCCCTGAGACATTGACACTAATTCAAAAACTAATTGCGGGTGATTGGCAAGGCACTAATGCTTATATTGTGGCGCTGTTTAACTTGATGGGGGTTTTCCCGCTTGTTTATGCTTGCATCTTAGCGAGTGATGGACGTGGACAAAAAGTCCCTGCTTGGTTATTTTCGACCCTTTCATTTTTTGTCGGTGCATTTGCGCTACTGCCCTACTTTGCCTTGCGTGAACCCAATCCCACGTTTACAGGGAAAAAGAGTTGGGTGATTAGCATTCTAGACTCCCGCCTTACAGGGATCGGCGTCACTGCGATCGCGCTTTATTTTTTGATATATGGATTCTCTTCGGGCAATTGGGCTGATTTTGTGCAGCAATGGCAAACTAGCCGATTTATCCATGTGATGAATCTAGATTTTTGTATGCTATCACTGTTGTTTCCGTGGCTAGTCGGGGACGATATGCAAAGACGCGGCATGAGTGATCATCGATTTGCGACATTTTTTAGGTTTATTGCGATTTTTCCGTTAGTCGGCGCATTAATTTATTTGTGTTTGCGATCGCGTTTGATATTAGAACCGTTTGACATTAGAACCAGTTTAAGTAATCATGGATAGGCTAATAATTAATTTGTTGGCTTATTAGGGGCTATAGCGCAGTTGGTAGCGCACCTCAATGGCATTGAGGGGGTCAGCGGTTCGAATCCGCTTAGCTCCATACTTCACAGTGAATCATATTAAAATAGAGACCGTGCGATGCGCGGTCTCTATTTGTAGCAAACAATATGTATCAGTTACTGTCTAGTTCTTTAGCAGCGATCGCCTTTTATCTATTCACCCCAACTCAACCAGCAAAATCTCAGGCTTTACCGATCCGAGCGTATCAACCTAAAGCAACTCAGACAGCTAGAAACGCGCAAATACAAGAGCAGCAGCAAAAGTCGCATCCTCGCAATTTTGATCTGAAGATTTATCCTGTGAGCGATCGCTATGCCATGCATTGGCAAGACTCACTATGGGCAATTGGTGTTTTAGCCCCTGAGAAAGACTATGCGGTACAAGCTTTAGCAAATATTTTGCAGATGACGACCGCCGCGAATTTAACCGATCCGCAAAAGGGAATTATCGATACCGCGATGCAAGTCGGCACAGAGCTTTATACAATCAAGCCCGCCGTTTATGGCAAGCTAAAACTACAGCTTTTACGCACTGTTGAGGCTAGTCCTGATCCGCAATGGGTAGCGATCGCTTTATCTACATTATCTAAATCAGAAGATATCTCTCAAGTCACAAAACTGAGTCTTAAGGTTCAACAACGCTTTCCTAACTGGGCTGAAGATGTGCGTTTGGGTATAATCATCAAAAATATTCAAAGCGCTCAACAACCAATTGAGAAGATTGAGAAGTTAGCGGAAATCCCCAGTCTGATAGATTTGCTAAAATGGCAAATCGCACCACAACAGGCGCATATGTATGTGTTGTGTCGTCCTAATCGTGATGTGTTGTGCTTAGCAGTCATCAAAGATCGCAATGGCAAATTCCTTAAACAGAATAAACAACTTTGGTCAGCATCGTTATTACTTCAGTCATTGCGAAATCTCGACTGGAACTTTACTAATGGGCGCACTCCACAAGGTATTTATCGAATGGAAGGAGTTTCCCTGCAACCTGATGATGCCGAATTTCATGCTTATGGACAATTTTCATTAGTAAATCTATTTGTACCTTTTGAAGATGGAGTGAATGCTTTTTTGCCCAATCAAAAGGGTAAATTTACTGGCAATCTCCAAGCTTATCAAGCTCTTTTACCCCCAACATGGCGTGCTTATTTGCCAATTCAGCAGACTTATTGGGCGGGGAATGCGGGGCGATCGCTATTTCGTATCCATGGTAGCGGTGCGGCAATCGACTTCTTTCAAAATAAATCGGCGGTTGTTAATGCTAATAATTTCAATTGGAACGCCACGCTTGGGTGTCTATCGGCAATTGAAATTTACGATAGTAGAGGAAGCTTGATCAAAGCAGATATGCCGAAAATTCTGGATGCATTAAATACGGTTGGCAAAGGAAAAATCGAAGGATTTGTGATTGTCGTTGATATGCCAAGTTTATCTAATCAGCCTGTTACTGTCTCAGAGATTAACGATTTATTGGCTAATGCGCGATAATGCAAAAATCACCCGCTTTTATGTTGATCGCCCGATAAGCGGGCGATCAACGCTCAGGTTTTTATTCCATCGTCCGAGTTAACAGTACTGGACAAGCCGCATTAACGCGCACATAGTCCGATACCGATGAACCAAGTAACCGATCGAGGTCGGGTAAACTGCGCGCGATCGAAGGACGGCGATCAGGTGAGCCAATCATTAACAAGCTGGCATTTGCCTCATCTGCTAATTTGCAAATTTCTTTGCCAACATCACCCGAACTGATGAACGATCGCGATGGAATATTTAGACGCTTCAGTCTAGCGCTCGCTTCGACTAGGGCGGGTTCAGTACTAGCATTAGCATCTTCCTTGCGTTTCACCACCCTGACTAAGAAAATTTCTACATCCTTAGCGCCGCTGACGAGTTTAATCGCTAGGTCAAGGCAATTATTTGCTGCAGCCGAGCCATCGACTGAGACCATGATGTTGCGAATAGTTTTGATATATACGTCATCTTTGATCAACAGCATCGGCGCGTCAGATAGCTGAAAAACATATTGACTAACTGAATTTGCCAAAATCGCTTGCAAGCGTCCTAAACCGCGAGAACCCATGATCATCAGGTCTGGCTTCAAATCTTCAGCGATCTTGCAGACAATATCTTTGGGTTCGCCTTCTTTAAGCATTGATACAGTTGTATTGCCTGAAGCTAGACGTAAACTTTTAACTTCTCTTTCGACAATTTTTTCACCCGCAAGACGATATTCAGTAATCGCTTCTGAGTTAATTGAGTTGGGGATGACGTGCAGGACATTAATTTGCAGATTTTGCATACTAGGCAAGGCTAGGAGCATATTCATCATTTCGCGCGATCGCCCTGATCCATCGACAGCCAATAAAATTTGTTGAAACATTGCTATTAAATCCTATGCAGTTTTTGAGTAAGTGGCTACGCCAAACCAAAACCAGAGCTTGGTTCGCTCGCGCAGCGGGCGAACCAAGCTTTTAGGTTTTAAGATTATTTATGCGTAGCGACTTTATAAGTTTTTGAGTAATAGTTGAGTAAAGCTCAATTGCAGGGCGATCGCTACAAAATGTTGAGATTCTTAAAAATAGGATCATTACTTTTTATTAGTCTGACCCAGTTAAAATAATTAAACACGAAATTGCGATGAACAATGAAACTTGCATTTATTATCGATCCGATCGCTAAACTCGATCCTGCCCATGACACTAGCGTTGCCCTAATGGAGGCAGCTTGTCGCAAAGGCTATCAAGTCTTGATTACAAATATGAACACTCTGAGTGTACGCGATGGTAAAGCATGGGCTTTTTTGCAACCCATTCACATACATTCAGTTCCTCTTGTGGATGGTAAATGGCAAGTTCCCAATCCTTGGTATGAAGTTGCAGAAGGAGCGTTTCAGCCGTTAGAGAATATGCAGTTTGTGTGGATGCGACCTGATCCACCTGTGACCAATGAATATCTCTATGCCACTTATATTCTTGATTATGTTGATGTGTCTAAAACTAAGGTTCTCAATTCGCCACAAGGTCTGCGGGCAGCAAATGAGAAGATGTACGCACTGCAATTTGGCGGAGCAATTCCCAAAACAATTGTGACCGCAGATAAGGAAACAATTCGTGACTTTGTGACGGCCGAAGGGAAAGCGGTGATGAAGCCTCTGAATGGTAAAGGTGGTGAAGGGATTTTGTTTTTAGAAGTCGGCGATCGCAATATCAACTCAATGATCGAAATGAGTACCAACATCGGCAAAACTCCAGTCATGGTGCAGGAATATCTCGCCGACGCGCAAAAGGGCGATAAGCGAATTATTTTGCTTGATGGTAAGCCGATTGGTGCGGTCAATCGTGTGCCGCAGTCGGGAGAATTTCGGGGCAACATGGCGGCTGGTGGTAGTGCTGCTAAGGTCGATATTACCGATCGCGAATTGGAAATATGTACTCAACTTGCGCCAACTCTTAGGCGTGACGGTTTGATGTTTGTCGGGATTGATGTGATCGGCGGCTATCTAACTGAGGTGAATGTGACTAGCCCCACAGGTGTTCGCGAAATAGATCGTCTTAATGGGGTATCTTTGGGCGATCAGGTTATGGATTGGTTAGCAGCTCTTGACTAGAGTTAGAATTGAATTAGAACATCTACGGCAATTCTTGAACGAATGTCTTTTTTACCTATGAACTTTTTTAGCCTAGAATTTATGAAAAAAATGAAAGCTAATATCAAAGTCTGGACGCGATCGCTCCTAACAATTTCTATAGCAGTTTCATTAGTGGCGATCGCCATATTTGGTAATCCTCACGAAGCATTTGCTAGACGTTCAGGTGGTCGAATCGGTGGCAGTTCGTTTAGGTCTGCGCCTAGTCCTATCCGTTCCGCTCCTAGCTATTCATCATCACAACCACGTTATAACGGCGGGGGCAATACTTTTTATGGTGGTGGTGGATTTTTCTTCTTGCCAATGTTTTTTGGCGGCGGGGGCGGCGGACTGTTCACGATCCTGTTATTGGTAATCGTGGCGGGCGCAATCATGCAAGCATTTCGCGGCAAAGGTGACGGCGAAGGCATTACAGGTATGGACAGCAAAGTTAGTGTTGCCAAAATCCAAGTTGGTCTACTCTCCTCAGCGCGATCGCTGCAACAAGAGCTAACTCATCTGGCTCTAGAGTCTGACACATCATCAGTAGATGGTTTGGCAACTATGACCCGCGAAACTGCCATCTCTTTAATGCGTCATCCTGAATATTGGGTTTATGTCAGCAGTGCTAATGAAAACACGAAGTTTTCACTTGCCGAACAAAAGTTTAATAGTTTGGTAATGTCAGAGCGCAGCAAGCTTAATTCTGAAGTTTTGAGCAATGTCGGCGGTCGAGTATTGCAAGGCAAGACTGCATCATCATTGCCTAGTGTAGGTGGTTTGGTTTCTGAAGACCCTAGTGAATATATTGTGGTGACACTGTTGCTCGCGATCGCTGGTGACTCATTGAGCAAATTATCAACCTTACGCTCATCTGCTGATTTACAAGCGGCTCTATCGGCGATCGGTTCGATTCCTGCGGATAATCTTTTGGCAGTCGAAGTGTTATGGGAGCCACAGTCTGAAGAGTACACCCTCACAACTGATGAAGTTTTGACGATCTATCCTGATTTGGTCAGAATCTAAACAACAAAAAACAAAAAAATAAAAGGGTCGCATTGCGACCCTTTTATTTTTTTTGTTTAGATTTTCTTCAACCAGCTAAACATAGCGCGAAGGTCTTTACCAACTGCCTCGATTTGATGCTCTGCTTCCTGACGGCGCATAGCAGTAAATCCTGGTCTGCCCGCTTGGTTTTCGAGGACAAACTCACGCGCAAACTGACCAGACTGAATTTCGGAAAGAATTTTCTTCATTTCCGTCTTCGTCTGCTCATTGATCAAGCGAGGACCGCGGGTGTAATCACCATACTCAGCCGTGTTCGAGATGCTGTGGCGCATATTGGTCATGCCGCCTTCCACGATCAAGTCCACGATTAGCTTGACTTCATGCATACATTCAAAATAAGCAAGTTCAGGCTGGTAGCCAGCTTCAACAAGTGTCTCAAAGCCCGCCTTAATCAGCGCACACAAGCCGCCGCAAAGTACAGCTTGTTCGCCGAATAGATCGGTTTCAGTTTCTTCACGGAAAGTCGTTTCGAGAACGCCGCCTCGTGTACCGCCGATACCTTTGGCATATGCCATCGCGCGATCGCGAGCATGTCCAGTCGCATCCTGGTAAACCGCAAACAATGCGGGAACGCCTTGTCCTTGAGTATAAGTACGGCGCACCAAGTGTCCAGGACCTTTAGGCGCAACCATGATCACATCGACATCATGAGGAGGCACGACTTGAGCAAAGTGGATATTAAAGCCATGAGCAAAAGCTAGGGTATTTCCTGCTTTCAGGTTTGGCGCGATTTCACTGGTATAAATTGCCTTTTGAGTTTCATCAGGCAATAAAATCATGATTAGGTCAGCCGCCGCCGATGCGTCAGCAACAGTCTTGACAGTTAGCCCTTCAGATTCAGCTTTTTGCCATGAGGGACTGCCTTGATATAACCCCACGATGACATTCACGCCGCTTTCTTTGAGGTTGAGGGCGTGGGCGTGCCCCTGAGAACCGTAGCCGATAATCGCGACTGTTTTACCCGCTAAAAATTCAAGATTGGCGTCCGTGTCGTAATACATCCGAGCCATAGTGAGGTTATCTCCGAGACAAATATTAAGTAAATTTAAGTGAGAGTTGGTTTGTAAGGTTTATTGTCATTTGGCTTCAAACACTTTTTCTAGCTTAACAAAAAACAGTCCCGCTAAAGAAATAAATTTATTGCGATCGCCTTATCGAGCGTCTTGAAAGTAGTGGTATAGATTGGCGATCCCCTTCTGCCTAATCCACATCACCAAAAAAGCCACTCCGTGAGGAGAGGCTTTTTTGGTGATGACTAGATCAATCGATTAACCGTTGATAGCAGGAGCGCTCATCGCGACAGGAGCTACATCAACAGCAGCCAAATCGAGAGGGAAGTTGTGAGCGTTGCGCTCATGCATTACTTCCATGCCCAAGTTGGCGCGGTT
>JANXUJ010000163.1 GCA_025356295.1 Cyanobacteriota bacterium | reverse complement strand
CCAGCCCAAGATTTTATTATGGTTTATGAAGGCGATCGCTTTCCCGAAAAGATGAGTGGCAAAGATGTTTTGCCTGTTTTGGATATTTTAAATTGGCAAGTGACGGTGGATGACGTATTTAATTTATTGTGTTTGGAATAGTGATATGTAGTTTGAATATTACAATTCCGATATTCTACGAATTTCATCTAATGGACTATCAAAATGATCAATATCTTGATCTGTCAGTGGTTCATCAGGTATAAACTGCAATTCTATTTTTAATCTAATCTTTCCAAACCGCCATCCCTGTCGTCGTGTTGTCATCACACGGCATTGAATACCTTCTGTCAAAAGTTCCATCGCTTCAGTTGAGAGATTTATTACTTTTGAGATGCCATCTATGAACTCACCAAATTCAAATAATCTGGCAATATCAAATCTCTGTTCAATATTATAAATAGGGCTATTATACCCGTCATCTTCTTCAGTGAAGCAGACAACATCATCTAAATTTAAAATCTCCACTTTCTCATTCATATTAATTTAGTCTAATCCACTAGATACTGGTATTACGAATTTCATCTAGTGGATTGTCAAAGGAAATAGATGTCTGAGTATCATCATTTTTATCAGGAATGAACGCTAAACTTAATTTAACTTTCCCATTAATCCAACCTTGTTTACGAGGTGTCATCATTCGACATGGGATGCCTTCCATTACCATTGGTTTAGCATCATCCAGAAAATTTACTTTTTCAATTACAGCATCTATAAAGTTGTCAGACCGAAATAAAGCAGAGATCTCTAATGTACTCAGTACATCTTCGACTAATCTATCAGTTTCTTTGTCTTGTTCTTCCTCAAATGAGATAATATCTTCTACTTGAACGGTCTCACTTTTTTCTATCATATTTTTTATATGCTTAAATAATTTTAGAATCTCTAACTCGTTTGAATCCGTAATATTATCTATTCAATATTATTACGGATTTCATCTAATGGGCTATTCGGCTTACTATTAGATGAAAGCAAAATTTGGTTGTCCTCATTCTCTTTTTGAATTTCATTAGCGACAAAATGTAACCCCAACTTCACTTTTCCTGACACCCAACCTTTTTGACGAGTTGTCATTACCCGACAAGAAATGCCATCTTTTAAAATCTTGTTTACCTCATCGTTTTGTATACATGACAATATAATATCATCCAAAAAATCATTTACTCCAAACAAGTATGAAGCATTTATCGCTGAAAGTAGTGCAGCAATAGCAACTTTTTGCTGCTTATCGTTGTTATTCAGAGCAACAACATCTTCCAGACTTAAAATCTCAAATTCTTCTGACATAGATACCATGTAAATCAACTAAATTAATTCTATAAACTTATAGCTAGAATTCGCAATGATAATAACCACTGAATAACAAACAAGCCCCAATATCTTTTTTTGTCAATTCTGGAAAATCGTCTAAAATCTCATCATCTGACATACCCGCCGCCAACCATCCCAATACATCGTAGACAGTGATCCGCATTCCGCGAATACAAGGTTTGCCGCCACGTTTATCTGATTCAATGATAATAATATTTTGGAAGTTCATAAATTTATCTTCTTAACTTAGAAATTATTATATCAAACAATAATTTACTGCTTAACATAATAATTCCTAAGCGGAAATCAGGTTTAATTTTCTGAATCGATCGCTTCATCAATAACAACGGATTCAGCATCAATCACATCAGCAATAACTGTTGTCATCGACAAATCAGATTCGCTAATAGCTGGCAATTTCTTGCGAGACAAATCCATCACTTCTAGACATTGATTAATCCCTAAAATAGCCTCATTGTAAGTAGCGATATTTTTTTCGATAGCAACTTGTAAACTGCGATTTTTATCCAGCTTAACCTGAGCTTCTTTTTGCAAAGTTTGGGCTAGATAATCACGAGCATGATCATATTGCTGCAAAATCGCATTCGATTGTTTCTCAGCACTTTCTAGCAAATGCGTACTCAAAGTTTGATTAATTGATTGGCGGAAAGTCCGAATAATTGTGTCCTTGACTTTTAGCTCGAAATCAAGCTTTAGGAGTTGGCGAATAGAAGGCTCTGCCTCAATCATGCTTTGATAATCATAACCACGACAGGCTTGCTGCAAAGTTTGTCGCAACTGATAGATAGAATTTGTTCCCTCAGCATAAAACTCAGGACGTTCGCGCACATAGCGATCGCACTCAGTTTTCGCCTCATTCACCAAAGCATCGGATGCAGCTTGTTTTAGATTTTCCAAACCTGACTCAATGCCGCCATCATTACCTAGCAAACGATATAGCTCACGATAATAGTCCGCCTTTTTAATCGATTCAATCAAAGATTGGAAGAAATTAGCGACAATCTTTTGCGAATTCTCAACCAGCACATCTTCTAACTCATTGGCTAAATAGTAAAAACCTTCCGCCAACACCCCCATCACAGGTACAACGGAATTGCGGCGATGACTAGCCTGAGCGCGGCGATGCACATCCGCAACTGAGAAATAACCAATCAACTCATCCAGTCGCCTCACCATAGCCTCTTTGAGCTTGCGATAGTCAGCTTCTAAACCTTGATTTTTATTGCTTGCTACTGCCTCATTTAGCTCTTGAGCAATATGTTCACGCAAGCGATCGCCAATTTGTTTGAGATCATGACCAAGCTTCTGCAACTCTTGCAATTTGATAGCTTCAATATCACGCGGTTGACTCTCCAATTGATGCCAAGTTTCCAAATAGAACTGACGCAATGCGATACAAATCGGCTGCAAATCATCGGCAAGATCGGCAAATAGTAATGGGCGCTTCTCATTTGTGAGATAGTGAGTAATTGCAGCGCGAAACTCCTCAATTCCACTATCTCTAATCAATTGCTCGATTAATTCTGTTCCCAAGCCTTCAAGCAAACGCACATACTTGTCATTCTTCACACTGGTTTTCAAGACATTGGGAGGAATTTCAAATTTCTCAGTATCAAGTTTCCCAGAAACTAAGCAATAGCTGTTAAATTCATTGACAAATTGCGGTGTATCCTCCTCACCGCCCACAGCTTTGACACTTTCAGCAAATATGGAATCTAAACCAAAGCGATCGCTACTACTCGTATTTTTAATCTGACTACCATAAAAGCCAAGCAAACCACTAGTTTTGTAAATTCTCGAAGTATTGCGAAACTGGCTAGAAATGGTCTGATTGAGTCGCTGAAGCAATTGACTATTCATCCAAGTCTCATCAATGCGATTGAAAACATAGAAAACGCGATCGCGAATCCCTACATTGCTTTGGATTTTTTCACTCAGTTCCGTTTCCTCAGAAGTCAGTTCTCCAGTTGAAGCTGTTTTCAGGACAAAGATTACCGCCGAAGTATCAGGATTTTCAATTTTCTCAAAAGTCAAAGCCGCATCTTTTTTCACAGGCGCGTCAATCCCAGGAGTATCGATAATCACATTGCCATCTTCTAAAAGCGGATGATTGCAATAATATTCCACCCTTTTGAGAACAGCGCTGTTGGCACCGCGCCGCGCATAATCGGCTGCTTTTTTAAGATTCTCAAAACCAAACTGTTCCATTGAATAGGTAGCATTTGCCACAGAACTAATGCGATCGCGGTTATTCGTAAACCCTTCCAGCAATAGATTCAACGCATCAGCATCTTTAGCGCGTTTGGATTTACTCTTACCACCTTCCTGCTCAATCACGGTTAAAGCTAAGGTTTGCAACTGTTTGAGCGCTTCAGGTTGGTTGATATTCGTTGGAGCAACTTGTCCAATTAACTGGGATAGAGCTTGCACCTGTTCGCGTACTTCCACTTCACTGAGAAAGGTCAATACAACTCGCTCTTCACCAGCCTTGGCAAAAGCAATTTTGCATTCTGTCCCCGTGGCGTGACCCTCGGCACTGTAGAGCAATTCCCGTTCTAATAGCGCGTTAATCAACATCGATTTACCCGCACTAAAAGCCCCTGCGAAGACAATCTCAAAAGTTGGCGCGATCGCCTTTCTTAAAGAAGACTGCACAACGCTACCATCCTGCTGCGATCGCAAAGTTGGTTCCTGTTGCAAAAGTTGTAAAATCGCTTCAACTTGGGTCTGTAAATCTTGACATTGTGGAAAAAGCGTAGTGAGCGTCATGCAATTACAATCCTGAAGCTAAGAAAGTTTAACGATTCTCCACAAAATATAGCATTGATTTCTTCTCAAATTTATGATCACGTTGAAATTCGGAAAGGCGATCGCTTTAAAAAATGCTTTAACATAAATATGTAGCTTTTAAAATAGCAAACTAGAATGTCAGCAACCCCGCACTGAAGTGACGGGGCTTCGAGCCTAAAGCTTGAAGCCGTGCTGACCAGCCTAAGTCTTAACTGACTACGTTATTTAGGTCACGACACCTCGGAATGCGTGCTAGTTCCCCGCACTGTCGTTTGCAATTAACCAGTTTTAAGGTCACTGAAACAGCGTTGCAAGCCTAAC
>JANXUJ010000192.1 GCA_025356295.1 Cyanobacteriota bacterium | reverse complement strand
TTTGGACTTTAGAAGATGCGGCACACCTCATTTTATGGGTTTTATAAAAATTTGGGGATAGGGAAAATAATTAGTAAGGCGATCGCCATTAAAATCATGCCAAGTAGATCACGATTTTGGTCAAGCTCGATGCTTTCATTTAAAACTATTGGTCGCGGGGTCGGTAATAAAAACAATAGCAAACTGTAAATCTTTAGCCAGGGCTGGGCGAGTAAGGCGATCGCTAGTAATACAACTCTGGTGATGCGCGAGATCTGAACGGCTTGACGATGACCGAACATAGCGATCGCCAGATTGCCGCCATCGAGTAAGTCAAAGGGCATTAGCTGTAAAGCGCTCAGAGCTAAGCCAGATCGACCTGCCAATGTGAGTGGTGATAGAGCGGGAGTTGTGGGAGCTAATATCCACGTTCCTAAAATCAGTAAAATTAATGAGATAACTAAACTTGCGATCGCTGGTATTACAGCTAAATCAAACAAGACACGGCGCTGATTTGGATAGTTTTTTGTGGTCAGATTGCCTAGTAAGCCAAAACCACCGATGCAAGGTAAGAAGAGTGGGGGATCAAGTTGTAGTTTGTTCTGTCTGGCAATAACGTACTGGGCGATCGCTTTGGCGATGAATATGCTAGCAATGCTTAGTAAGTATGGCAAACCTGATTGCAAGCTAGTAAGATTTATATCTTCAAGTTTATGAATATTTGCGCCTACGGCTAGGACTGTGATTGCGGTGAATATCAAACTGATAATCGAAACTAAGCGATCGCTAAAGTTTATCGGGCATGGAGCGGTCGGGCGTGGAATTAAATAAAAGCAATAGCTAGTTTTACGCTGCTGATCAGTTTGGACTGCCCCAAAATTTGCACCTGAGTTTTTTAGATAACTTTCTTGCAAGTAGCAAAGAAAGCGATCGCCAAATATTTTTTGGATATTTTGATTAATTGTGTCATAGCTGGTTTTGGGGTTTTGCGATCGCAGGTCGCCACGACAATAGATTTCTTGTGGGCGATATTCTAATCCTTTAAAATGATAGATCGTAGCGGGAAAGCAGTCTTTGAGTTGTTTTTCTTCTTTTAGAGTCAGAGTTATTGGTTCAAGATTGGTGGATGCTAACCAGTTGCGATAAATCCATATACATAACAAAAATGCGATCGCGAGCAGCGTAAACGGTAAAGTTGCTTGTCTAAGAATTATCCAGACGATCGCTAAACTAGGTAAGGCTGCCGCCAAAATCCACAAAAAAGTTATTTGGCGGCGATCTAACTTTTTTGATCGTGATCGCCAGATTGCCACACCACCGACCACTCCAAAAACAAATATTTCCTCAAATCCCATATTAGTTATTAGTCGTCTATTAATCGTGACTATTACAGTTATAGACTAGCTCAGCATAAAGCAACGCCCCTAGTCTATGTTTTTATTATGAGCAAAGAATTTGAATCTATTAGCGATCGCTTGCCTCCCCAAAATATTGAGGCAGAAGAGGCTGTCTTGGGTGGTATCTTGATCGATCCAGAAGCTGTCTCGCGGGTACTGGACACTCTGCGTCCTGAAATGTTCTATGTGGCGGCTCATCAAGAGATTTTTCGAGCTTGCTTGATGTTGCATAATCAGTCAAATCCCACCGACATGATGAGCTTGACCACATGGTTAAGCGATCGCGATATGCTCGAAAAAATCGGTGGTCAATCTAAAATTGCTCAACTTTGCGATCGCACAGTCAGCGCTGTCAATATCGATTTTTATGCTCAATTAGTCGCTGATAAACATTCGCGGCGCAAACTCGCGGAAGCGGCAAGAACCGTAGTCGAGATTAGTTATAGCAACGAGCTTGAGCTAACTCAGTTACTTGATCAGTCTGAACAAAAGATTTTTGCGGTCACTCAATCGCGATCGCAGCAAGGGCTAGTTCCCGCAGGAGATATTCTCACGAAGACTTTTTATGAACTCGAAAGTCGGTTTAACTCGCTCGGTACTGGCAACAGCACCGCCACGGGGCTAACCACAGGTTTTTATGATTTTGATGCGATGACCAATGGCTTGCAGCGATCGGATTTGATCATCATCGCTGGTCGTCCGTCAATGGGGAAATGTTTAGCTTTTGATAGTCAATTGGTTTTAGGTGATGGCAGCATTAGTACCATCGAAGCAATTTATCAGCAATATCAAAAACATCAAATCAAGCCAAATCTATTAACTTTAGGGAAAGATTGGCGTTTTGAGCAGACGCAACCATCAGCTTTTATTGATGATGGCATCAAGCCAGTATTTCGGGTTACTACGGCACTGGGGCGGCAAATTGAAACAACTCTAACTCACCCATTTTTAACGATTACTGGTTGGCAACAGCTAAGTAAATTATGCGTGGGTGATAAAGTTGCACTTCCGCGTCAGATCGCAGTTTTTGGGCAAGAAGTTCGCCCTTCCTGTGAAATTAAACTCTTGGCTTATTTTCTAGGTGATGGTTGTTTAACTCAATCTAGCCCAAGGTTTACTAACATCAATCCCTCTATCCAAGCGGACTTTGTTGCTGCGGTGGAACAATTCTCACCTAGTCTAAAAGTGACCTTTGATACTTATGGCGATCGCGCTGCCACATTGCATACCACTGCTAAAAAAAGAGGCGCAGGTAATCCCTTAATTAATTGGCTAAGAAATTTAGAAGTTTGGGGTAAAAATGCCCATCATAAAGTTGTTCCAGATTTTGTTTTTTGTTTAGAAAAATCTTTAGTTGCTTTATTCTTAAATCGATTGTTATCAACTGATGGATGGATGTCTGTCTTAACCAGTGGTCAGGTACAGGCGGGCTATGCTAGCGTCAGTGAGCAACTAGCACGTCAAGTACAGCATTTATTATTACGCTTTGGCATCATCACTAAACTTAAATACAAATCAGTTAAGTATAAGCAAGAACTGCGGTACTGTTGGCAATTGGATATAACTGACGCTCTGTCACTCCAAACTCTAATTGAGCAAATTGGCATTTTTGGTAAAGAAGCTGCTATTCAAAAAGCCAAATCAGCTTTATCTACTAAGCGATATCAAACTAACACTGACTTAATTCCCCTCGAAGTTTGGCATAGTTTGACGGCGGCAAAAGGTGATCAATCTTGGCAAAAACTTGCCAAAACAGCAGGTATTTCTAGTTCTAATATCCATGTGGGCAGACGTGCTCCGACTAGAGAAAGGCTATTAAAGCTAGCTACAGCGGTAAATTGTTTGTCATTGCAAAATCTAGCTACGAGCGATGTTTATTGGGACAAAATTACGGCGATCGAGTTTGTCGGCGAGAAGCAAGTTTATGATTTGACAATTCCCGAAACCCATAATTTTGTTGCTAATGATATTTGCGTACATAACACTGCTTTCGGATTGGAACTAGCGCGCAAAATGGCAGATATTCATCGATTGCCTGTGGCGATCTTTAGTTTGGAAATGTCGAAGGAGCAATTGGTTTATCGGCTCTTAGCCAGTCAGTCTAAAGTGCGCTCTAGTGATATGGGAATTGATAGTAATCGCTTACGCAGTGGACAAATCAGCGAAAATGAATGGGGAACAGTAGCAATGGCGATTAGCGGTCTATCTGAGTTACCCTTATTTATCGATGATACTCCCAATCCCCCGATTACAGAACTTCGCTCCAAAGCTCGCCGATTACAATCAGAAAAAGGTGGTTCACTTGGCTTAATTTTGATTGATTATTTACAATTAATGGAAGGTTCTGGTTCTGATAACCGCGTTCAAGAAATATCCAGAATTACGCGATCGCTTAAAGCTCTAGCGCGTGAACTAAATGTACCCGTAATCGCATTATCTCAATTAAGTCGTGGTGTAGAAGCGCGCACAAATAAGCGTCCGATGTTATCTGACTTAAGAGAAAGTGGCTGTTTGAGTGGTGATTCATTAATTACAATGGCAGACACGGGAGCAGAGATTCCAATCTGTGATCTTGTTGGCAAATCAGATTTTGCAATCTGGGCAGTTAATCCCCAAACGCTAAAAATGGAACGGGCGATTGTTAGTAATGCTTTTTGTACTGGGCTTAAACCTGTTTGTCAATTAGAAACTGAGTTAGGGCGCTGTATAAAAGCTACCGCAAATCATAAATTCTTGACAATTCAGGGATGGAAAAGACTTGATGAGTTGCAAATAGGCGAT
This sequence comes from Cyanobacteriota bacterium, assembly GCA_025356295.1. Lineage (GTDB taxonomy): Bacteria > Cyanobacteriota > Cyanobacteriia > Pseudanabaenales > Pseudanabaenaceae > Pseudanabaena. The sequence goes on along the minus strand of JANXUJ010000192.1, from coordinate 2,850 downwards.
CGCATTGCCATGCCTCGCATGATTCCTAGTCCAGAGTTACAAACAATGGGTGATGCTGAACTGGCTCTAGTAGGACATTTGATTGGTGATGGCTGTATGTTGCCCCGCCATGCTATTCAATACACTACTAAAGAACTTGATTTAGCAGAATTGGTGGTAAATTTAGCGGCTGAAGTCTTTCGCGAGCAGATTTTGCCAAGAATAAAGCAAGAAGGAGACTGGTATCAAGTCTATTTACCATCCACTCGCCGACTTACTCGTGGTGTTAAAAATCCTATTACTAAGTGGCTAGAAAATTTGGGTATATTTGGTTTGCGATCGCCTGAAAAATTTATTCCATGTCAGGTTTTTGAGCAGCCACTCGAAGCGATCGTAATCTTTTTACGGCATTTGTGGGTCACAGATGGATGTATTCTTACAAGTAAAAAATCTCACTATCCATCAATTTATTATGCTTCTAGCAGTGGAAAACTAGCTAGAGGGGTACAATCTTTATTGCTAAGAGTAGGTATTAACGCAACGCTACGGATTGTATCTCAAGGTAAAAAAGGACGTGATCAATATCATGTTGTAGTAGGTGGTAAGCCAGATATAGAAAAATTCATCAATACTGTTGGAACAGTCGGCAAATATAAACAGGAAGGATTACAGGCAGTTAGTTCATATATAAATAATTCTGGAAAAGCGAACACTAACCGCGACTTAATACCTAAAGAAGCTTGGCAAATCTACGTCAATCCTGCTAGAGAAAAGCTCGGCTTAACAACTAGACAAATGCAAGAGCAACTTGGCACGAAATATTGTGGTACGAGTCTTTATAAAAATGCAATTGGTCGCGATCGCACTCATAGTTTGGCTAGAATTCTAGAATCAACAGAACTTCTGAACCTTGCTACCAGTGATATCTATTGGGATAAAGTAGTAGCCATTAATTCGTTGTCTGAAGAAATGGTGTATGACTTAACAGTACCAAGTCTTTCTAACTTTATGGCAAATGGGTTTTATGCTCACAACAGCATTGAGCAAGATGCGGATTTAGTGATTAATTTATATCGCGATGAGTATTACAATCCAGAGACGCCCGATCGCGGTGTTGCTGAGATTATTATTGCTAAGCACCGTAATGGTCCTGTTGGTACAATCAAATTGCTGTTTGAACCACGATTAACTAAGTTTGAAAATATGGCTTCTGGTCGTAGTTAAACTCTTGGTTGATTCTTAGTTAATTAAGAGGCGATCGCTGTAATAATTGTTAGATAACTAGCTTACATGAGTAAATTTAGAACCTAAAAGCGTGAGTCGCTCGCGTAGCAGACAACCCACGCTTTGGTTTTGAGTTTTAATTAACTAAACTGAGGTGACATAAGTGGTAAATATTGGTTATCATGCAGCAAAAATTCAAGCAAAGCTTCTCCGCAATGCTTATAAATCCAGCCTCTCAAGCCTAGTTAGTTTCCCTATTAAACAAGATCGCCAAGTCCCAATCAAAGTTTATGCTCTTTCTTGTGAGCGCGATTTGCCTGAGCAGGTAGCAAGTCTTCGCTCTTTTATTCGTTATGTTGGAGTTCCTGATACATTTACGATCATGTCTGATGGAAGTTATACTGATCAGAGTATTCAATTACTTCGGAATGTTCATCCATGTGTAGATGTGCAGCTTTTAACCAAATTCCAAAGAGATGATTTGCCGCGGTCTGTCCATGCGTACGCGGCACAACAAGCAATGGGTAAAAAGCTCGCAGCTCTGATGTCTATTCCCATTGATGGCGCAACGCTTTATACAGATTCAGATATTTTATTTTTTCAGGGCGCTTCTGATTTAGTTGATTTAGCTAATTCTGAAGATACGCATACTTATTATTTACCTGACTGCAAGAACTCTTTAGACAAGCGATTGATTTATGAAGATATTGAGATGCAGAATCCAATTAACGCAGGATTTATTCTATTTAAAAAAGCTTTGGATTGGAACGAATCAGTAAAAAGATTGTCAAATTTAGAAGAATTTCCCAACTATTTCTCTGAGCAAACTATTGTGAATTTGACAATCAAACGTAATCACGGGATTGCTCTTGCCCGTGAAAAGTACATTATGAATGTTGACGATCAATTTATGTATCCAGATAAATTTGCGACTAAGCAAATTGCGATGAGACATTATGTTAGTGATGTTAGGCATAAATTTTGGCTTTCTACTGTAAAGCTATAAGTAGCTCAGCATAATTAAAAACAAAAACCAGACTGCGGGTCGCCCGCGTAGCGGACGACCGGGAAGAGCAGGCCGTCGATGGTGCCCTCGACGCCGGCGAGGCGATGGCCGAGGCCGCGCGGATCGGGCTCCCCGCGCATGGCGCGGACCTCGGCGCGGATCCACTCCCGGACGCGGCCCATGGCGGCCTCGAAGGCGGCGCGCTCGTCGGCGCCGAGCCGCTCGGCCATGGCCACGGCGAGCGCGCGGGTGAGCCCGAGCTCCGGGCCCGAGGGGGGCGCGCGGCCGTCGATCACCGCCTCCAGGCGGCGGGCGCGCTCCTCGGGGGGATCGGTCATGACGTGATCGAAGACGTGATCGACCACCACGATGAACGCCGAGATGAGCGCGATGCGCCGCTGCTCGCGCGGGTACGCGAAGCGCCCGAAGAGCTCCATGGCGCCGCGGCCGAGCAGGGCCAGCGCCGGCAGCGGCAGCGGCAGGCGGTTGCCGGCGTCGGTGACCACCCGCACCAGGAGCGGCCGCCGCGGCGCGCAGAGGAGCGCGGTGTACGGCGCCGAGGCGTAGAGATCGCAGGCCCCGATGCGGAGCTTCTCGTCGAAGGGCTGCCCGGCGAGCGCCGGCCAGCACGCGCGCACCAG
>JANXUJ010000160.1 GCA_025356295.1 Cyanobacteriota bacterium | reverse complement strand
TTGTGGATTTATGGCTTTGTAAGTATGGATATTAAAGAGTTGTTGAAATTTGTTGATGAAAGTATGTTTGCGAAGACGGGGAAAAGGCTGAATGATTTACAGCGTCAGGTGATTGAGGGAGCGCTGAAACATCAAAAATATGGAGATATTGCCGAATCTTTTGAGAAGAGTGAAGGTCATGTTAAAGATACTGGTTATGATCTTCTACAAATGCTTTCGGACATTTTTGAAGAACCAGTTAAGAAAGGGAATCTTAAATCTGTTTTGGAAAGACAGAAAAATCTAAACATTAATGTTGGTGATGGAAATTTTGAGAATACTGGCAATATAGTTAATTGTGTGAATTTTAATAGCGATTCTAAACCAAAAGCAAATCAAGTTCCATTAGAAAAACCAGATTCTCAAAGAGAGAAACAAATAGTTAAAATCAAGAAACTGCGCGATCGCGGTTTAACTAACGATGAAATTACTGAATTGCTAGAGATTCCTTTAGAATCAATTACAGGTGCAAATTTAGAAGAATTAGCTTAACCAGCAAGTCATTGAAAGTTATAACGAATAAAGAGAGTGAGTGATGACTTTAGCAACAGAAAATCGACAAAAAATCATTCAGCTAGTTGAGCAACTGCCTGAAGAATCACTAACAGAAGTGATTGAGTTGCTTAATACTTTACATCAAAGGGATAGTCAAACCAAGACCATGCCCTCAGATAACGCTGAAGAAAAATTATTACAAATCATTCATCGCAAAATCTCCCAAGAAGAGCAGGCTAGACTGGATTACCTACGTCAACTTAATGAGAACGGTGACGATATGACAACAGCAGAATATCAAGAACTGTTAGCTTTTGTATCTCGTATTGAAAAAGAAGATGCGGAAAGAGTGTCAGCTATTTTTCAACTAGCCCAAATCCGTGAAGTCGATCCACTGAGCCTAATTACCAAGTTCGCACCACAAAAACGAGGCGATCGTGCCATCAGATAAAATTTCTCTAGCAACTAGAAGGTATGTGGCAACAAGAGCCAAAAATTATTGCGAGTATTGCCAATGCCCTGAAAATGTCGGTACTCAGAGTTTTACAGTTGAACATATCAAACCGCGTAAAGCAGGTGGTGAAAGCATCGTTGAAAATTTGGCTTGGAGTTGTTTTGGATGCAATAGTCACAAACATACCAAAACTCTAGCGATTGACCCAACGGCAAATTCACAGGTAAGGCTGTTTAATCCACGCCAACAAAATTGGGAAGATCATTTTTATTGGAACGATGACTTCACCTTGATGATCGGGAAGACTGATATAGGTCGGGCAACCATGGCGGCTTTATTGTTAAATAGAGAAGGTATTGTAAATTTAAGACGTTTACTAATTTTAGCTAACCTTCATCCACCAATTATGTAACTTTTCGCCAACCAACCAATTAGCATCATGCGCTACACATTGCGTGATCGCCATGACGCTATAAAATGTATTGCGAGTTAACTACGAAATACAAGATTTTATGCCCCGCCGTACTGATATCCAAAAGATTTTGCTGATTGGTGCTGGTCCGATCGTGATCGGGCAAGCCTGCGAATTTGACTACTCAGGAACCCAAGCTTGTAAGGTTTTACGGGACGAGGGCTACTATGTGATCCTAGTTAACTCCAATCCTGCAACGATCATGACTGATCCTGCGACAGCTGATCGCACTTATATTGAGCCAATTACGCCCGAAGTGGTTGCCCAGATTATCGAGAAAGAGCGCCCCGATGCCATCTTGCCGACTATGGGTGGACAGACAGCCCTAAATACGGCGGTTGCCCTTGCGAAAATGGGGGTTTTAGAAAAATATGGCGTGGAACTGATTGGTGCAAAACTAGAAGCGATCGAAATGGCAGAAGATCGCAAGTTATTTAAAGAGGCGATGGAGCGAATCGGCGTTGCCATGTGTCCATCGGGTTTAGGGACGACTATGGAAGAGTCGAGGGCGATCGCCCATGAGATCGGCTCCTATCCTCTAATCATTCGTCCCGCTTTCACGATGGGCGGAACGGGCGGCGGGATCGCGTACAACCAAGAGGAGTTTGAAGAAATTTGTGCCTCTGGGCTGGAAGCTAGTCCTGTGTCGCAAATCTTGATCGAGCGATCGCTAATTGGTTGGAAAGAGTACGAGCTAGAGGTGATGCGCGATCTCGCGGATAACGTGGTGATTATTTGTAGCATCGAAAATATTGATCCGATGGGTATCCATACGGGCGACTCGATTACGGTCGCGCCTGCTCAAACTCTGACCGATAAGGAATATCAACGCTTGCGTGACTATTCGATCAAGATTATTCGTGAAATCGGTGTCGAAACTGGTGGCTCGAATATTCAGTTCTCAATCAATCCTGAAAATGGCGATGTGGTCGTGATCGAGATGAATCCTCGCGTGTCGCGTAGTTCGGCGCTTGCCTCCAAAGCCACGGGCTTCCCGATCGCTAAATTTGC
>JANXUJ010000146.1 GCA_025356295.1 Cyanobacteriota bacterium | reverse complement strand
AGCATCAACGTTAATTTGGGTGATGCTTTTTTGTTGGAGACTCCTCCAAATGATCAACATCTTTATATTGCGATCGCTCAAACCTCTGCCGAAAAATACTTATTTGTGAATGTGACTACGCGGAGAGCCAAATCCGATCTTAGTTGTGTTCTTCAACCTAATACAGAAGGTGTTCCCAATTTTGTGAAGCGTGAGTCGGTAATCAATTATCTAGATGCTCGTGAGATGAATGTTGAGCAATTAGCTAGGGTGATTTGTGTGGGTAGCCCTGTACCAAAGTGCCGTTTTTCTTCTGCTATTCTGTCGCAAATACAGCAGGGTGGGATAGTTTCAAAACGTTTACCAAAAGTATATAAAAATGCACTGTAGGAAGTTTTTAGGAGTTTCTTAACATTTTGTCTGACGGGATCGCTTTTGTTAAGAATCTCTAGACTGCATAGATCATTTTTGGATCGGATTGAGCTAAGATTTTGGGAGTGATCGCAGATCTATTTAATAAAGTTTTAAATATTTTTAGTAATACCAAATTTATGTTTGACAAAGATTTTTTTAATTGGATCGCAAAAAGTACGAATCATGTTGCTGGGGAAATTGTGAAAGGTACTGCCCATGTCGGCGGAGAGATCGTTAAAGGGACAATTCACGCTGGCGAAGAAATAGGTAAAGGAACTGTTCATGTCGCAAAGGAAGTTAGTAGAGAAACTTCTAATCTTTTTGGTGGCAATGAATCTACAGGATGGGATCTAACCAAACTTCCAGAAGATCAACGTCTCGCATTTTATGGTGCATTATTTGCGATCGCCTCCGCCGATGGGCATTTTGACAAAGATGAAATGGACTTGATTTGTGGAGTCATGGATTTAGACGGAATGTCTGACTATGCCAAAGAGCAAATACAGGAATACATTATCGAACCACCCAATTTATTTGACTGTTTGAGAGTTCTAAGTGGCGCAGATAAAACATTGCGCTACGGAGTAATGATGAATATGGTTGATACAGCATGGGCTGACGATTATCTCGATCCACAGGAAAGCAAAGCACTGACATTTGCTCAGGTAGAACTCAATATTTCCGATGAACAGCGTCAAGCGATCGACAACTTTGTGCAGAAAATGCGAGAAATTCGCGCCCGTGGACTTGATGATAATCAAGCGGCTGACGCAATCAAAACCGCAACCGCAGGTTTATCCGCCGTTGGTGTACCAATTGCTGCCGTATATCTCTCAGGCTCGGTAATTGGTTTAAGTGCCGCAGGAATTACATCAGGATTAGCAGCCATCGGTTTAGGATTTGGCATGATTTCTGGAATTGGAGTTTTGGTCGGAGTTGGTACAGTTATCTTTATGGGCGCATCCCAAGTGCTAGATATCGGAGGAAAACAAGAAAAAGAACGACTCATGGTAGAGCGAGAACGCAAAGCTCAGTTAGTGATCGCGAATCTGCAAGGGGCGCTTAATAAACTTATCGAGCGAGTTGCCAACTTGCAAACAGTCGCGGCGGATGCTGAAGCTAATAAGGAAGCGATTCGAGTCTTAACTGAGAAAATGCGTTACCTTCAACAACTCGTTGCCAAACGTAAACAAGCAAGCATAAAACCTGCATAAACTATGATTTCTGATATCTTTGTCATCGAATTAAGAGCAATTTTACAGACTCAAAGTCACCTGTTACAACGGCTGAGTGACCGTATCAGCGAAATAGAATCCAAGTTTGTCGATGTATCGCAACAGTCAAGCCAACTTCAAGACTTAGAACAGATGATGGCAGACTTGGAAGACGACATCAAATTTCTAGAAGATGAAGATCTTGCCGACTTCGATCCCGATGAGATTTATCAAATTTACGATCACCATCAAAATGCTATTAAACGGGACTTGCAAGCGATCGGGTTTACAGATTGGCAAAGCTTTGTGCAGCAATGCCAAATCTACGATCTGCAAAATGGACTCGATCCGATTGCCCCTTATGAAGTATTCCTAACCGAAGCCGATTTACAGCAATTAGCCAATGAGAAAAAGTCCTATGATGCTCAATTTGCTTGGGATAAATGGGATTATCTGTTTGTGGGCGCGAGTGGAGTTCTTGCTGCATTAACTGATGTTCTATTAGTGGGAACTCCGAAAACTAGTCCTTTGACTGTATGGATGAAGGATTTCAATACCACTGCAAAAGCTGGGCAAACTGATTGGTTCTCGCAATGGGCTAGAGACTTAGAAAAAGCTTGTAAAGTCACTTACGATAATCAGGATATCAAGGGGATGTATCCCAAAAGCCATCGGTTTCAATCACTTGGACACGATCCTGTTTTAGGTTTTGTCTTTGGTGTACTCGACATTATGCGAGGCACAGTGACGGGTTTCTCCTATGACAAGCTAAACGGTTTTCATAGTTTTGCAACGCATACCGTATCAAGCGATGCCTCAATCAATCTAATTGAAGCTATTCTTAAACATCTCGGACATCTCATTTCAGATGTAGCAACCCCAATGGGTTTACCTGCTCCTTTTATGACCTTAATACAAGGGATTAATATTGGTAGCTTTGGAGAAAAGGGACGAACTGTTGGTGAAGTTGCCCGATGGATGTATTCGGAGGGCTATGATTTACGACACTTTATTGCTTCTGGTATTACACCTGCGGTTGTAGAAATTATTTTGAGGGCATACATAATGCTTCGACATTATTCTGAACATGGAGAAGTCATATTTGACCTTGCTTCACATCCAAAATATAGATCAATGCTACTAATGGCACATGGTATTGCTACAGCAGCTAATGCTGGCAAAGTTGTCTTAACGAAAAATCCATTAGCAGTCAATTACGCTGAATATATGGCTTTTGTCCGTTATCTGATTCCTAGTCTCAAATATTGGTTATTTGACCAACAACATTTGCGCCTAGAACATATGGAAAAAATTAACGAGTCAGAATGGAATGATTTACTCGATAACAGCGATCGCCTATTAAGTGCGATCGCTAAGCAAAATTTTCCATTAATCTCGCTCTAAATGTCTATCCCATTTCGAGCGATCGCTGTTTGATTCGAGATTAGGAGCAATTTTTGCTGGGGATTAATCCACGCATTACCGCAACTTGCATTGCCTTAACCTTCCGTACCGAACCATGACGATAAACCCGCATTAACTCATTCAGCTTCTCAACTTCCTGT
>JANXUJ010000087.1 GCA_025356295.1 Cyanobacteriota bacterium | reverse complement strand
CCGCGTAGCGGGCGACCACGCTTCTAGGTTTTTAATTAAGCTAAAAAACCAACTTTAGGAAAATCTTGCCCTAAAGCTATTTTGGGATCAACTTTCTCCCACGCACTTAAAATCTCAGCATAAATACTCCGAAAATCAACGACAACAGGCAAATTATTATTTACTAGGCTATCTAAATGCGGATCACCACCATAAAAGCCGCCTCTAACATCGCCTAAAAGGATCACTGGAGCCGCAGTTCCATGATCAGTACCACCATTGCCATTTTGAGCAGGTCTGCGCCCAAATTCACTCTGCACCATAATTAATACATTTTTATCCATTCCTCTTGCTTTAATATCGCGATTCAGCGCCGCTAGCCCAGAACCCAACTGTTCCAAAAGCCGTTTCTGAGTCTGCTCTTGGCGAGTGTGCGTATCCCATCCACCGATCGCCATGTAGAGAATCTTAGGATTAGATTCTAATAGTCTTCCCATTAGGGCAAACTGGCGACCAATAGGAGTTGGTGCATAGCCATTATTTGCTATGCGTTGGTTTAAATCTTTGCTAAGCTGCTTGATTGCATCTTCGCTCTCCAGCACAGTGCGGCGTACTGATTCGGCGATCGCATTAGACTGCGGGATTTGATATTGAGCCTGAATTGCTTGACCTAGCGCCCCTTTACTCTTCACGCCCAGTCCCAGTGATAGCTGCAAGAAGCGATCGCCTTTGTCTCCAGTTAGGGCAAGAGGATATTCTTCTCCTAAAAATATTGCTTCTGAAGTCTTCGCATCTACTGACTCCAAATATCTCGCAATCCAACCTGTATCCGTTGAACCTTGAGGTCTTCCGCTTTGCCAAATATCCTTTGAACGAAAGTGAGATAGATTAGGATTAGGATAACTCACATTTTGAATTACGGCTAGGCGATCGCTTTCTAAGATCGGTTTCAAATCTTTTAGAGCAGGGTGAAGCGCGACAGTCGAGCTTACAGGAATCCCATCTTTAATTCCTAATGTGGGTCGTAGTCGCAGATAGTTGGGGTCTCGGTAAGGAATAAAGGTGTTTAGACCATCATTGCCGCCCGCTAGTTCGATCACAATCAGGGTCTTCTGATTTTTATTGAAACTAAAAGCAGGGTTGGCGATCGCTAACAGAGCCGATCCAGATAAAGTAAGCAGAAAGTCTCGTCTTTTCATAGATTTATGATGGTTAAGCTAATTGAGCTGGTAGTGGTCAGTATCTTAGAGATTAGGATAGGCGGCGCGAAGCGCCGCCTATCCTAATCTCTAGATATCGCTGAGTTAGGCTAATTGGTAAGATGGAGAAGATAAAATGAGAGCAGTAGATTCACGAATAGATAAACCCTGTAAAGCATTTAGCAAAGATGGCTCAGCTTTTCCATCTAGCAATAAATTTACTAATTCTTTTGTGGTGAGATTTTTGGGATCATAAGTAAATCCCCCATCATCGCCATAGTCTTCCGTCATCTGCTGCGCCAAATTTAGCCTTGTTAATAATGATGGAGCTGTAAGCCAGCCACTATCATCTGACCAGCCTTTAACACTTGGAGCGTTGTAAAAAACTTGTCCCATCGATCGCAGTCCACCCATGACTTTGACATTATCGGCTTTGATTTCCAACTGTCGCAATGTTCCAATCATAAAATAGATGGGAGTTTTTAGTCGGCTATGATAGGCTCTGTCGCTATAAAATTCAGAACTACTAAATATAGACTCGATCATTGCTTTGATACTGCGATCGCTATTTTTATAAACTATCGCAAGGCGATCAATTATTTCGGGTTCAGGATTGGGATAAACGAATGTATTCCAGAGCTTAGCAGCCAGAAATCTAGCGGTACTGGGATGATTAGCCAAAATATCCACGACATCTTCAGTTTTGAAGTTACCCTGTTTACCTAAATAGGTCTTGAGTCCTGCATCGTGACGACGTGGCACAAATATTGACTCGGCTGTTCCCATCGCGCGATCGGGCTTAATGATCCATCCTGTTAATGCTCTTGTTCCTTCTTGGATATCTTTTTCACTATACTTTCCACGCCCGATCGTAAACAGTTCCATTACCTCACGGCTGTAATTCTCATTGAATTTACCCGTGCGATTTTGACCATTATCCAGATAAGACAGCATGGCAGGACTGGTCGTCACATTCCATAATAAATCTCGAAAGTCGCCTAGAGCATATTTGCGTAGTCGCGTCTCATAGTCAGTTAGTAATTGAGGATAGACAATTTTTTTTAGCGACACCACAAAATGATCTCGCCAAAAATTAGTCATCTTTTCATGTAACGGATTGGGAGCCGCGATCGCTTGATTAACCAACCAATCACTAAACTTTAATACTTGATTACGGCGCTCTATACCTTTCGCGGCACTTCCCAAGCTGGGTACATTGATGATTGGTTGTTCTCGTAGCCATTTATTGAGGAGGTCAGTATTGCTAGTAACACTGTTTAGCTCTGCTAAAGTAATGCCAAAACTAGCTCTTCGCATAAAATGTGCTTTTTGTACTAAAGTATCCATAGGCTCTTTTCTGGTTTTTTTAGCTGGTCGCTAATTATATAGACTGTTAGCAATAGCGATCGGTTCATTTTTTGACATTAAACAAAAAACTTATATAGATACTTAGATAAATCTTATATAAATAATGACAGCACAGAGAGATGACTGGTTCCCAACTCCAATTTGGCACTTCGATATTCCAAATCATGAGCCGCTAAACAAGGAATTATTACAAGCAATTTATGCTGAAAGACAAAGAGATACTCAAGGTGTTATCTGGTCAAATTCGTTGGGCTGGCATAGCAAAAACGATCTACATTTACATCCAGAATTCCAGGCGATCGCTAAAATCGCCATAACTAATGCATTAGAGTCTGGACAAGAAATTGGCTTTGATTTAACTAGATTTACGATGATCGTGACCAATTGTTGGGCAGTGATCAATCCCAAATTTGCTTCTAACTTTGTCCATAATCACCCCAACTCTGTACTAAGTGGAGTCTATTATCTAAAAGCGGCTGAAAACAGTGGTGGCATTTTCTTCCGAGACCCTCGTGATGTTGCACATATGTTCATGCCATCTCTTACAGAACTCACTCCTTGGACAATCCAAAAGATTACTTATAAAGCAACGGAAGGCAAAATGATCATCTTCCCAAGTTGGCTAAATCATGGAGTGGAGACAAATCTTAGCGAAGAAGAGCGAGTATGTATTAGTTTCAATATCAGCATGACGCATAAGCCGTAATAACGCTGTCTCTAATTGATAATTTATACAAGCGCAGCTTCGAGTTTATGTTGATTCCAGAGCTTTTGATAGAGATGTGAATCGACAAGCAACTCAGCATGAGTGCCGACTTGAACGATTTTGCCTGCATCCATGAGAATAAGGCGATCGCAAGTTGATGCAGCAGATAGATTGTGCGTAATAAACAATACGGTTTTATTACGCGGTAAATTATCTAAAATTCCTGTCGCAGTCTGATTGTCCACACTAGAGAGAGCATCATCTAGCACCAAAATCGGGGTATCAACCAACAAAGCTCTAGCTAATGCAGTACGTTGTCTTTGTCCACCTGATAGCGTGATACCGCGCTCACCAACTAAAGTGTCATATTTTTGGGGGAACGTGAGAACTTCTTGCTCAATGCGAGCTTGATTAGCAAAGTTCTCAACTTCATGCTCGAAAGCTTCGGGCTTGCCATAACGAATGTTGTCCCGCATCGTGGCACTAAATAAGAAACTATCCTGTGGTACAAAAGAGATAATTGATCGCAGGTCAGATATCCGCATTTTGGTGATATCTACACCATCAATAAAAATCTGATTAGATAGAACTTCCACTAAGCGCATCAAGGCATTAGCGAGTGTTGTTTTACCTGAGCCAATTGTTCCTAAAATAGCAACTGTCTCACCTGGATAAACCATGAAGCTTATTTGATCGAGCGCAGGTTGATTAGCATCAGGATAAGTAAAGCTCAAGTCTCGTGCTTCGATTTTGCCTGTGACTTGTTCTTTGCTAAGAGCGATCGCGTCAGGTGCATCAATAATCGCAGGCAGGATATCGAGAATGCCTTGAATGCGCCCGATGCTAACTAAGCCGCGTTGATAAGTGACCATCACAAAGCCCAAAATCGCAGTTGGGAAAATCAAGCGCTCCACATAAATAATTAGCGTTAGTAAATCACCAATCTTAAAAGTGGTATTTGCTGGATTAGCGAGTTTCTCACCGCCAAACCAAATCAATACCAAGAAGCTGATACTGGCAATTCCACCTAATAAAGGGAATAAAATATTACGACTGCGTGCCATTCGTAAGTTGGCATCTAACAAGCGATCGTTCAATTTGCCAAAAGCAGCGCGTTCATTTCCTTCTTGTGCGTAGGTTTTAATCAGAGCCATGCCATTCAGGTCTTCTTGCAAAAGCGAACTTACATTCGATAGTTCTTCTTGCACTTCCAACTGTTCGTCACGCAACTGACCACTAAATCTCTGCACGATTACTAGCATGATTGGATAAACCGAAACAGCTAATAGTGTCAGCATCGGATCGATCGCGATCATGGCGGGTAGCGTCAAGCTATACACAAAAACTGAGTTGATAATGCTGAGCAAGGCGAATCCCATGAGACGACGAATATTTTCGACATCGCTAGTGACGATGCTGATCGTTTCCCCTGCGGAATTATTAGCAAAATAACTAGGTGGCAGCTTGAGCAGATGCTCGAAAATCTGTTGCTTGAGGCTGTACTCAATTTTGCGACCAATCCCAAAAATCCAAACACGAGATGTCATCCGAATGCCCCACATCACCGATGACAAACCAATAATCAGCCACACATATCCCATCAAATGACTGAAATCACCCGCCTGAATTCGGCTCAGATCGTCAACTGCGGATCGGATCAGCCAAGGAATATATGTACCAAGCACATTTGCCAACAGTAAGGCAACAGTACCAACAGCCAAGTCACTCCAGTAAGGACGGAGGTAACTTTTGAGATTTTGAAATTGCGATCGCGCCATAATATATCTATATTACTTTATTGGCTCAATAGGTGTTTCGGGGAGGTAAAGCAAGTAGAGATTGAAGCAAAGCACTGAGCAAAGCTTTACCCCTTCTTTTGGCATTATGAACAAACTCAAAGAAGCTCAAATACACAGGCAACTTTACTTGAGAAATACCAC
>JANXUJ010000060.1 GCA_025356295.1 Cyanobacteriota bacterium | reverse complement strand
TTGGTCACCCGCGTAGCGGGTGACCAACTCTTCTATCGCAGGGAGCGAGACTAAAAGTTTAAGGTTGGCTGAGATAGCGCGGTAGATGGCGGAATAATTTGCTGGATTGCAGCATTCTCAAGATGTAATAACTGGAAGTTGGTAAGAAGATAATCATCGACCAACCAAATTGATCAGGGACTTCAATTTGAAAAAATGTTGGGAATACCAACATTAATACAGTAGATAAACCCACAGATACAATTCCAAGAATTGCAGCTGTAGAATTTTTGAAAAAAGTTCGTACTTTCCAAATCGAAATATCGGTAATGCTCCAAAAAACAAATAGACAGAAGATCATGCCAATTATGGTGCTAACACCTTGAGCCTGACCTCTAGCGATATCTTGGAAAGTATCTGAATTAACTAGAGTGGAACTATATGGAACTCTGAGCAACGCCCAACCACTGATGTAATAGGAAAAGACATAGCCTGTGGTCATCGCGATCGCCCCAAAAACTCCTGCGATGCAACTGTATCCTAAAACATCTCGTAAGAAGTTCTCCAACCGCTTCGGTTTTAGCCAGCCAAAAGCAATCCAGATCGTGGGAAAGCCGACAACTGCTAGGGTGATTACAGTCATATGGCGCGGCTCAATCGGAAATGGAAGCTGTACAAATCCTGCAAATGAGATCGTCAGGATCACCATGATGTTTTTGGTGAGATAGAGCAGTGCCGAAGAGAGTATCTTTTGTTTGATATCATCTCCTGCGGCGAAGGCTTGGGGCAGTGCCGAAAGATTGTTGTCCAGCAACACGATATCGGCGACATCTTTGCTGATCTGTGCGCCATCATTCATCGCGATCGCTAACTGTGCCTCTTTAAAGGCTGGAACATCATTGACACCATCGCCGACCATACCCACATAGCCACCACGCTTGACCATTGCCGAAATCAAGCGACGCTTCATATCGGGTGTAATCCGACCAAAGACCGTACCCTGTGCCGCAGACTCACTAAAAGTGCGCGCATCCATTGCTTCTAAAACTTTTTGAGTAAAGACTGTATCATCAGGAACGGCAATTCCTGCTTGACGTGCAATTGAGGTCACAGTTTCGACACTATCGCCTGAGATCACCTTGAGACGAATATTTTTGTTTTGTAGTTCGGCAATCGTGGCGATCACGTCAGGGCGGAGACTGTCTTCTAGTAGTACCAATCCGCGATCACGCCGATTGGTTGGCAAGGCAGGATTTTTGTTAGCTATATCAATACTTTCTTCGCTAGTGACAACTGCGATCGCGCGCAAACCTTGGCGTGCATACTCTTTCGCTTTCTCCTGCATCTGAGGATCGCTAAATAATATTTCGGGCGCACCAACCATGATTGTCGTGCCGATATTAATGGCGATCGCACCCCATTTACGACTAGAACTAAACGGAACTTCGCTGATAAATTGCGACTGCGATCGCGGCTTATCGGTGAAGGCAGCCATTGCTTTCGCACTACTATTCTGAGTTCCCATCAGATTTGTATAGAGCGCAATTAGTTCTCGCAATGAGTCTTCATCGGTATCCGCTAATGGCACGATCGCTTTCACCACTAACTTATTTTGGGTCAGCGTTCCCGTCTTGTCAGTACATAAAATCCGCACACTATTCATCGAGTCAACCGCATTAATTTTTTGAATCAGGGTTCTCTTCTTACTGATCTCCACGGCTCCGATCGCAAAGGCAACACTAATCGATAGAATTAATCCTGCTGGCACAAAACTATTGATAATCACCGAAGCATAACGAATCGTGTCCACCATCGTCCGACTTGAATTGAGGCTAGAGGCAATATGCAAGAATGCCGCGACAATCAGGACAAGAATAAAAATTTCAACAAGAACATCAATCTTTTTCTGTAAAGGTGTGAATACACGCTTATAAACTCGCGAAGACTGCGATAGCTTCACAGCATAGCTTTCATTCCCGATTTTGTCGGCACGAAACACACAACTTCCTGCTAAACAAAAAGAACCTGATAGCACAATGTCATCAATCTGCTTCGCGACTGGATCAGACTCTCCTGTGAGCAAAGATTCATCCATTTCCACATTTTGAGAAATCAGGACGGCTCCATCGACAGGTGCGCGATCGCCAGGGTTAAGTTCGATCAGATCATCGCGGACGATCTCACCGACAGGAATTTCTAATGATTGGCGATCGCGGCGCACTTTAACTTTCTGCACAGATAGCAGCGCCAGTTTATCCAATGTTTGCTTTGCTTGAATCTCCTGCACCACGCCCACAAGGATATTCATAAATACTGAAAATCCTGAAAAAATCGCATCGGTAAACTGTCCGAGCGCCATCAACAGGATTAAAACCACTCCAAAGGTAACGTTAAATAACGTAAAGACGTTTTCTTGAAAGATGTCTTTGTAAGTACGACTCGATCGCATGACCACGACATTGATATCACCGCGCTGCTTTCGTTCAGTGACTTCATCTGTACTAAGTCCTATTTCGAGGTTTATTAGAGGGTTGCCAGGACTGACGGAGGCGATCGCAGATAGGTCTGGCTTATTTTCGGGTGGATTTGCTGATGTAGGTTGGGACATAGACATACAAGCTTATTTTGTCTGAAGTATATAACTTCTGCGATGATGTTAAGTACTTCGGTATAACTAAAAAACCAGAGCCAAAATCTATACCGCCCGCTACGCGGGCGGTA
>JANXUJ010000024.1 GCA_025356295.1 Cyanobacteriota bacterium | reverse complement strand
CCAAATTTCTACGCCTGTGGAGAGTTCGACCTCTGCTAGTTAGATGTAAGTCTATTTGGTAAGTTGTCTCGCTGAATCAGGAATCTCAGTCGCTTTAGCGCTGAGAGTGTCAATTGTCAGAGTCGGAAATATTGGAGCTTGGAGAAAAATGATTGAACAAAATTCTGGCTGTGCCTGCGATCGGTGGGGCAATGATCGCCCCAACTACACCGAAAAGCTCCGCACCAATTACAATCGAGAGTAAAAGCTCAAATGCATCAAGATTTAGATAAGGCGCGACTAGCCAGGGCTGAAGAATAAACGCTTCGATCTGTTGCAAGCTAAAGCAAATAAATATCGCGATCGCGCCTCTGTTAAAGTCAACGCCCAATGTGGCAACAAAGATTGCGGCTAATGCTACTAGCCCACCAATATAAGGGATTAAATTAGTGATTGCGGCCAATAATCCTAAGGCTCCCGAATAGGGAATCCCAAAAATCGAAAGTGTTAGATATGTGCAGAACCCAAGCAAACTGGAAGTGCCAACTCTACCGACTACATAAGCTCCCAAACATCTAGTAATCGGTGGGATTAAAGTTTCTACCTCTTGGCAAATTTGCTTAGAAAAAGGACGTAAAAACTTTCTCATCAGGCGGTTAGAGTTGATTACCATATAGGCGGCGATCAATAAGCTGAAGATACCAACGCCGATCGCATTAAGAAATTGCAAGGTAAACACAAAAGTCTGACTGGCAATATCTTTACCGAGACTTTGAGCTTGGTCGATTAATGGCTGCGTTTGTAAAATTCGGTTGAGTTGCTCTTGGCTAAAATTAAACAAACCGCCTTTGGGTAATTGAATCTGCTCCAATAAATTAGGTAGTTTAATAAAAAACTGACCAAGCTCAAGAATGATCTGGGGCGCTGGGGCGATCGCCAAGACGACAATCATTAGTAGAAACAAATAAAGTAATCCAACCGCCCATATACGCGTTAGACCAATTTCCCAGCGCTTGTACCTGACTCGGAAACCAGTCATCTGCTCAATTAATGGGGTGATTGCGCCAGCTAAAAACAAACTGGTCAGCAATAACTGCAAAGTTTGTCGCAGTCGAAAAGCTAGATAGATAGCGATCGCGACAATTGCAATTCGTTTTAGATATTTGCTAAAGGTAGATTTGCCGTTTAACACAGTTATATATGCGCTTCTAACTTTAATTAACTATAAGCAGAATTATAAGCAGAGACGCGCCTCTGCTTATAATTGCAATAAATCAACAAGAAGCTCTCATGAAATCTGGGTATGAAGCGATCGCGATCGGGCGACGTATTTTATTAGAACTATTTCGGACATACCGTACCATGCTGCTGTGGGTAGTCTTTCCGATTTCAATGCTTTTACTGAATGGGTTTGTATTGGCAGAAGGCTCAAAAATCACAACGGCTGAATCTTTTAAACTTGCCGCTCCTGCGACATTAATCGGCTCGGCGCTGTTTTTTAGCTGTCTAGGTGGCACAATGTCCACGATTGTCTCTGAGCGAGAGAGCTTGACCATCAAGCGATTGCTAATTTCACCGATTAATGGAATTTCTTATTTTCTGGGTATTTTCTTTGCCTATGCAGCGATCGGTATCGGACAAACCCTGATTATCTATACAGTCGCTGCATTTTGGGATGTCCGCTTTAGCGGCTCTCTAGGTCTGGGTATTTTAGTGATTTTGGCTAGCATTGGTTCCTATGTGGGAATAGGATTTGTACTTGCCACAAAATTTGCGCGTAGAGCTGAAGATGTAAACTCTCTAGTCGCAGCGGTTGGAGTGCCTTTGTTGATTTTAGGGGGAGCATTTTTCCCAACTACTTTTTTATCTAAAGATTTACTTTTAATTACGCAATTCAATCCCGTTTATCATATGAGCGAAGCATTTACAGCGCTCTCAACCAATAGCAAAAATTTAACCAGTACTGATATGGTGTTACATATTAGATTTCTGGTTGGCTTTTTTATCGTAGCGATCGCTTCAGGTTGGCTTGCTTACAAACGCATGTTACGCAGCGAAAGTCACTTATAGTCGGTTTTGAGTGATGTATGGGAACAATGAATCAAGTTAATATCTGTAGTGATTTATATCGATGTAAGCGATCGCTAATCGCCACTCTAAACAAAAAATATCTTGATACGGAGCGCTAGTTTGGGGAAATACAAGACTAAAAATAACTAACACATAAAATAATGGCAGGGAAGAAACACTTGAAGACAAGTATTAGCATCATCACTCAATTTTATCCACCTGACTACGCAGCAACTGGACAATTTGTATATGACTTAGCTGGTGCGTTAGTTCAAGAGGGTTTTGATGTAAGTGTGTTTACAGGAATGCCAGGATATGCGTTTAGAGAGACAAATGTAAAACACGAAGAGGTCGATAACGGTGTATCTGTACGGCGAACGGGTTCTGTGCATCTCATGCCTAAGCGTATTCGCAATAAACTCTTTGACAGTATTTTATTCTTAATCCGTTGCGTGATTAAATTTCGGCGTAAAGCGATTCGGGGTTCTCATTTAGTTTTAACTTCTGCCCCACCATTTTTAGGGCTAATTGGATGGCTTTATAACAAGATATTTGGTCATACCTATAGCTGCATTATTTATGATATTTATCCTGAAGTAGCAGTGCGATTAAAAGTAGTTGCGCCTAATCATTGGATCGTCAAATTTTGGCAATTTGTAAATCTTAAAGTCTGGTCAAGAGCTGAATCATTGATTGTGCTGAGCGAACCGATGAAGCAGCTATTAGTTCAGAAAAATAAAAATCTCGCTGATAAGATTCATGTAATCCATAGCTGGGCTGATCCTAAATTTATTCTGCCCTTAGCCAAGTCAGAAAATTGGTTTGCTAAACAATATGGATTAACTGACTGCTTTGTGGTTCTATATTCGGGTAACTTAGGGCGTTGCCATGATAGTCAAACAATTTTAAAATGCGCGCAACTGCTTAATAATCGCACTGATATCAAATTTGTATTTATTGGCAATGGTGTGGGATCACAAATCATTAAGTCAGCGATCGCTTCAGGTGATCTCTCTAATGTCTTGCAATTGCCATATCAAGACAAACAAGTTTTACCATTTTCCTTAACTGCCTGTGATCTCTCTCTAGTGAGCATTTTACCGAATGTTGGCGATACGATCGCACCATCAAAAATGTATGGCATCTTAGCAACGGGACAACCTGTAGCCGTGATTTGTCCTGAAGATAATTATTTACGCGAAATTGTTAATGAAGGTGATTGTGGAAGATGTTTTGATAATGGTGATGCTCAGGGCTTAGCCGATTACATTTGCTGGCTGGTGCTACATCCACATATCCAAGAAAAGCTTGGCAAAAATGCGCGTAGATTACTAGAACTTCATTACACAATCGATAAAGCTGTTCCTAAATATATTGAGGCTTTAGGGCTAAAAGATAAATGTTCATTACCGATTGATCAAAATCACAGAATCTGTTGTGAAAATTAGATAAAAGATTAAGTAACAAAAGCTTGTTCGATATAGCTTTTTAACAAAAATTCTGATCCTGCTGGACTTATCTGATCTTGAGTGCGCGTAGCTCGTCTTACTAGCGCCACATCAAATCGACAGGCAAGGGTTGCTAAATGTGAATGTTGACTTAAAAATATAGAAGCAGCCTTAATAATCTTGGCTTGTTTTTGTGCAGTAATCGCTAGACTACCATCTGTATCCCAGTTACGATCGCTTCTGGTCTTGACTTCAATAAACAGTAACCATTGGCGATCGCAAGCGATTAAATCTAATTCGCCCCACCGACAACGCCACTGAGTTGCCAAGATTCTCCAACCATTAGCTTCTAGGAGTTGAGCGACTAAGACTTCCCCGCGATCGCCGATTTGTTTTGTCATAAGTTTAATAATAGTAAGATCATGAAAATTACTGACTTTACCTTACGCACTTTTATGGGCAATCTCATGGTCAACTTTATCTTTAGAACCATCAACTTCTTATTGTGCTTAGTTCTTGCTTTGGCGGTAGCAAGCCAACCTGTATTCGCTGATGTATATGTGAAAGCTTTTTTAGAGGGAGCCGACTTTTCAGGGCGATCGCTTCTAGGCTATCAGTTCAATGAATCTGACTTGCGGAATACCTCATTCGTAAATGTCGATGCTCGCGGTGTTAGTTTTTTTGCCGCGAATATGAAAGAATCCAACCTGACAGGCGCAAATCTTAGCTATAGCACCCTTGATAATGCTCGCCTTGATAAAGCCGACTTAACCAATGCTGTGATTGAAGGCTCATTTGCTTATGGTACGTCTTTTAATGATGTAAAAATCGATGGAGCCGACTTTACGGATGTAGATTTACGCCCCCCAGTCCGTCTAAAGCTTTGTAAATTGGCAAAAGGTCAGAATCCTACAACCAAGCGATTAACTCGCGACACCCTTGAATGTGGATAGAATAGAACTCGATAAACTCGATAAATTTAGATGGCGTACACACCGCTGTGTTTGATTTACGAACTATTCGTATACTATTTGTATTAATCTGTCGTATTTTAACGGGTATGATGCTCTATATGGCTATCCTCGTAGCTCTTTAAATCAATCCATCATTGATAAATTTTTTGACTACAAACATTTGATTAAATGTTTGTCAAGTGTTTAATATTTGTATTGCTAATATTTGATCTAAGGATCACTCTGCCAATCAGTGTATGCAGCTAAATGAAACTTCCAGTGACCTATCAAGTGGCAGATTACTGCAACGAAGCTTATTGCCACAAAGCTTGCCTTCTTATCCTGGGCTAGATATTGCTGCGGAAGTTTGGACAGCGGTAGACCTCGGTGGTGATTATTATCAATTTTTAGAACAATCAGGGACATTAGCCGTTGCGATCGCCGACTCTTCAGGCAAGTCTGTAGCGGGTGCGATCCATGCAGCCTTATTTAAAGGACAGCTTGATGCCTATGGGCAGCAAGGTCGACTGCAAAATCCGTCCTCTATGCTCAATTCTTTAAATCAATTATTGTGCAAAAGTGGCACTGATGACGCGATCGCCTTTTGTTATGGCGCACTTGACCTAATTAACTATGAACTGCATTTAGGCAACGCAGGCATTCCTGGTCCATTCATCTATCGCGCTGAAACTAATACTTGCGAAGAAATTGTTAATCCTGCGATCGCACTTGGGCGGTTTGACAGCGCGATTTATAGAGCAATATCGCGATCGCTCAATGAAGGCGATATCGTCATCTTTTTTAGCGATGGATTGTTTGAAGCCACTAATCCATCTGGCGATGAATTTGGACGGTCTGGCAGTGATGACATTTCACTATTACGCAAAACTATCATCCAACTAGCAAAATATCCAGCTACAGATATTTTGCATGGCTTAAAGATTGCGCTTGATCAATTTTCAGAATTAGATATTCCTGAAGATGATGTTTCAATCGTGGTAATCAAACTTAAAAAAAAGGTTCATTTCTCCGAACTGCGAAACTGTCCTTATCTCGAAGCTTTGCAAGCATGGGAACGCTCAGAAGAAACAGACGATTCAGCGCTATTGCGCGGAATCCGCCTTGCTGAGTCATTAGCTTGGGCTGAGGGTCAAGACGATTTATCCAGAATCGACAACAATTTTTTAGAAGCATCTCAAAGAATCAACGAGCGCGAACAACTTATGGCGGCGCGAGCAGCCGATGCTGATCGCCTAGAGAAGTTAAGTCAAGATTTAGAAAAAAGTTTAGACGCTGAGCGTCGTCAACGTGTAATTGCGGAGATGGGCGAAATTAATGAAAAAATTGTGGCTCTAACAATTTCTTCAGAAGCACTCTATCTTTCCAACAACCACATAGAGGCGATGATCGCAGGTGTAATCGGTGGCGTACAGCTAAAACGACTGACCACTCAAGTTGATGAAACTGCCCTCGAAAATCTGCGTGCAAACACTCAAATTCGGGCAATCACAGCCCTAGAACAAGTTGTCTATGGCACTCATGAATATAACCGTCTCGAAGGACATGGATTTTGGGTTAATAAAGTTTGCTACTCTCGCGATGGTCAGTTTATCGCCTCAGCAAGTAGCGATCGCACCATCAAAATTTGGAACGCCTCAGGAGTTTTACTTCAAACTTTAGTCGGACATTCCAATTGGGTAACCAGTGTCGCCTTTAGCCCTAGCGGAAATCTGTTGGTTTCAGGCAGCCGCGATAACATGGTTAAACTCTGGCAACGCAATTCATCGACAGATGATTTTGCTCCACAGCCGATCGCCACGCTCAAGGGTCATGAAGGTCCAGTTCTAGACGTATGTTTTAGCCATGACGGCGAAATAATTGCCTCGGCAAGCGAAGACACCACAGTCAGACTATGGAAAAATGACGGTACGGTGATTAGAACATTACGCGGCGGTCATGATCGCTGGGTGACTTGTGTGGCTTTCCATCCCAATAGCAAATCTTTAGTTTCAGGTAGTGCTGATCGCAATCTGATCATCTGGAACACTATGGGCGTACCAATCAGACATCTACGCGGACATGATAGCTTTGTGGAAAGCGTTGCCTATGCTCCTAATGGTTTAGCGATCGTCTCAGGTAGCCGCGATCGCACTGTCAAAATGTGGGGGTCTGATGGAGCCTTACTAAAAACTTTTTATGGACATTCCGATAAAGTATGGAGTGTTGCTTTTAGTAATGACAATCGTACGATCTCCTCAAGTGGGTTTGATCGCACAATCCGCATCTGGGACATTGAACAAGGTCTGCAATATACATTTCAAGGGCATGGTGATGTCGTACATAGCATTGCCTTTAGCCCAGATGGCAAAAACCTTGCCTCAGCAAGCAGAGATACCACTGTCAAACTTTGGGTAATCCGTGGCACACCTTTACGAACTTTGATGGGACATACCGAAGAGATATTTTCGGTCACAGTTAGTCCAAACTCCAAACTCCTAGCATCAGCCTGCAAAGATAAAACTGTCAATCTTTGGAATGCAAATGGTACTCTTGAAGTCGTTTTAGAAGGACATAATGACAAAGTTAACTGTGTTACCTTCAGTCCTGATAGTTCCACCATCCTTACGGCAGGAGCTGATGCCAGCATAAAAATGTGGAGAACCGATGGAACCCTAATTGACACAATTAGCGCCCACCGCGCCGAAATTTATAGCGTTGTTTATCGTTGTGACGGTCAAGTTTTTGCTTCCTGTAGTGCCGACGGCACTGTGAGAGTCTGGAGCGCTGATGGCAAATGGCTGCAAACTCTCACAGGTCATACAGCTGAAGTTTATAGCATTGACTTCAGTCCTGACGGCAGTATGCTTGCCTCAGCCAGCAAAGATAAATTAATTAATCTTTGGAGTTGGGATGGCACGCTCCTAAAAACCTTAGATGGACATAGTGCTGAAGTCTATACAGTCAGTTTTAACCCTAACGGCACAATGATTGCCAGTGCCGGTATGGATCAAAGTGTCAAACTCTGGAGTATTGACGGACAATTAATTAAGACTTTAAATGGGCATAGTGCCGAAGTTACGGCTGTATGCTTTAGTCCCGATGGCAAGTCAATTGTCTCAGCTAGTGAAGACTCTACAATTCAATTTTGGAGTGGTGACGGTACACTTTTGCGAACTTTTAATGGTCATCAAGGACCAGTGAGAAGTGTTTGTTTTAGTCCCAATGGCAAAATTTTGGTATCTACTGGCGAAGATCGCAAAATTATTATGTGGAATCTCGATCTTGAAAATCTGTTAATGCGAGGCTGCCAATGGTTGCAAGAATATTTGCGAACTAATATCAACGTTTCTAAAGAAGATAAGCGTACCTGCCTCGGTGGCTGTGGTTGGCTATATAAATATCTCAAATCTACTCCACCCACCTAATGTTGGCAATTCCTCTTGCATGGCTGCAACTCACCTATCAAAAAGGTCGATTAGCGATCGCGATCGCTGGGATTATGTTTGCCGTAATTTTGATCGGGATGCAACTAGGTTTTCAGGAAGCTCTATTTAAAAGCGCTGTACTTTTACACCTTAATTTGCGTAGCGATTTAATCCTAATTCACCCT
>JANXUJ010000231.1 GCA_025356295.1 Cyanobacteriota bacterium | reverse complement strand
GTAACAAGGTATGACAAGGCGATTAATCAAACAGTCAGGCAAGCGAAGCAGGTTCCTGTTTTGATTAACTATACCTACGGCAAAAAGCGTCATGAGAAAACGCCTGATGATTTTGATTTAGCTTTGATTGAGAAGATTGAGGGTTTAGATATTCCTTATTGGTTTCCAACTGATGAATTGCCTAAAGGTGATAAAACTGGTGAGCCAATTCGTATTGGATCTACACATACGCATCATTTCTACACTAAACGGAACAGATCATCTCTAGCAAAAATATGGGAGATGGTAAGCAATACAAGAAAAGCTTCAGAATGTTTTTGGTATACTTCAGCTATTGTTTGGTGTCAAAAAACGGCTAGACTCCAAATGGCAAACTATTTTAAAGGTGGTGGTGGAGTTATTGTACCAACACTATCTGGGACTTTGTATATAGGATCAACAACTATTGAAACAAATGCTATAGAAAGATTTTTACTTCGATCACGTATTTTTAATGGATTTGAGTTTTCACACGAGAGAGAAGTTTTTATTTCCTCCAATTCATCTAGCAAGCTTAGGACTTCTGACAATTCTCTCGACTACATATTTCTCGATCCCCCTTTTGGTTCAAATCTGATGTATTCAGAGCTTAATTTTCTGTGGGAATCATGGCTAAAAATTTTTACAAACAATAAATTTGAAGCAATTGAGAATAAATCACAAAGAAAAAATATTGATGATTATCGTCATTTAATGACCCAATGCTTTTGTGAAGCCTATCGCATTCTCAAACCAGGACACTGGATGACCATAGAGTTCTCTAATACCCAAGCTAGCATCTGGAATGCTATTCAAACATCTCTCCAAGAAGCAGGTTTTATTGTTGCTAATGTTTCTGCCATTGATAAAAAGAAAGGTAGTTTTAATTCAGTTACAACTACAACATCTGTTAAACAAGACCTTGTTATCTCAGCCTATAAACCCACCCTCGCCCTAGAGCAAAGCCTCAAGCGCCGTGATGAAAACACCGTTTGGGAATTTGTGCGCGTTCATCTTAGCAACCTACCCCACGTCAAAACCAAACAAGGCGAACTGCAATTTATCGCCGAACGCGATCCGCGTATTCTTTACGATCGCATGATTTCCTACTTCTTCCAACGCGGCATTCCCATTCCCCTCTCCTCCGCCGACTTCCAAGCAGGACTAATTGAAAAATTTGCAGAACGCGATGGCATGGTCTTTCTACCCGACCAACTCGCCGCCTACGACAAAAAACGTATTCAAACCGCTAGCGCCCCACAGCTAGAACTATTTGTCTATGACGAAAAAAGCAGCATCGACTGGCTGCACCACTTTCTCAAACAACGCCCATCCACCTATCAAGACATCCAACCTGAGTTTATGAAACAACTTAGCGCCAGTTGGCGGAAATACGAAATCCGTCCCGAACTGCAAGACTTGTTAGAAAAAAACTTCTTACGCTATGAAGGAAACGGCGAAGTTCCTAGTCAAATCCATCGTTATCTCTCTAGCAACTTCAAAGATTTACGCAATCTCGAAAAACTCGATCCGCGTCTAGTCGCCAAAGCCAAAGAACGCTGGTATGTCCCTGATACCAACAAAATCAGCGACCTCGAAAAAATGCGCCTCAAAGAACTACTCAAACAATTTGAAACCTATCGCCAAGCCACCACCAAAAAGATCAAAGAATTTCGCATCGAAGCGATCCGCGCAGGCTTTAAACAAGCATGGACAGACAAAGACTATCGCACCATCGCCAATGTCGCTCAAAAACTTCCCGATAGCGTCATCGAAGAAGATGAAAAGCTGCTGCTTTATCACGACAACGCCTTGAATAGATTAGGTGAAGATTAAGCTATGTCTTGGCGCGATCGGATTCTTAAAGACTTTCCCGCAGAGGCTTACACTCTGACAATTGTCGGCGATCGCCATCAACTCTTTGCTGACCAAAAACTGCGATCGCAACTACGCGATCGGGGTTACGAGTTGATTTTTTATGGCTCAGACTCCATCAAATTTCGCTATGAATACGAACAACTTCGCATCAAAAACTCACCAATCATAGCGATCGTTCCCCTAGATGAAGCAAATATTTTTAACAAATTTCCCTACGACATTCTCAACCGCACCAGTTTCCGAACCGAATATGGACTCAATGACCTATTCCCTAACCTCAATGAAAACATCCTCGCAAAGTTCAACAGTGATGAATGGGAACAGATATATACAAGCATCACCAACTATCCAAATACCCCATTAGGCGAAAAAGCAACTCAAATTTTCTTGCAAGAAACTCTCTCTAAATCACCTCTACCATCAGCCACCACATCGATCGCACAACTGCACATACTCCTAAGAGACATCAGCAACGGCTATCAATTATTATCTAATTATCAAATCAATCGCCCCATCACCGATGACTTACAACCCATTTATGACGAACTAGCCACCCATCTAAACCAATTGCAAACCCATCCACCTACTCACAAAAACTGGCTCGAATTTGCACCACTCTGGGCAAAAGCGATCGTCACTCGCTACGCCACAATCAATGCTCCCGAATGGGAACACCAATCACAACTCGATATCCTTTTTAGCAACTGGATACAACAAAATTACGATAAGCTCCATAACCGATCCTTCATCAAATCACCAATCACTTTAGATAAAATTCCACATTTCCTAAGTCGCCAAATCGAGAATAAATCTGCTCAAAAAATTGCCCTAATAGTCTTTGATGGTATGGGTTGGGACACTTGGCTAATCCTCGAAAAATTCCTTGCCGCACGAAACAATCAAAAACACAAAATCACACGCTCGTCTACCTTTGCGATGCTGCCTACCCTCACCAGTATTTCTCGACAGTCCATCTTTGCAGGCAAACTACCCCAGTCCTATGCAGACAGCCTCAAAACCACATCCAAAGAACCAAGTCACTGGCGCAATTTTTGGTTAGAACAAAACGGACAAAATCAAGGACAGAATTGGACAAAAAATGCGATCGCCTATCTCAATGTGCGCGGTAATCCCGCCGATATCGCAACAATTAGCGAAACTTTAGCCCATCCAAAACAAAAAATATTCGGCTTAGTTGTTACCAAAATTGATGATATCTCTCACGGTATGACACTCGGTACACAAGGATTACACCAACAAACTAAGCAATGGGTCGAACAAGGATTTTTTGCAGACTTGGTTGATTTACTTAGCGATCGCGGATATCACATTTATATCACCGCTGATCATGGCATGATTGAAGCAACTGGCATGGGACGCATTAATGAAGGTGCATTTGTCGAACAACGTGGCGAACGAGTCCGCATCTATAGCGATCAAGCCCTTAGTCAAACTGCTTGCAGCAAATATCCCGATGCCCTATTCTGGCATTCTCAGATTCTCCCCGCAGACTGCCAACCACTCTTTGCGCCACATCGAGTTGCCTTTGTCGAATCAGGCGATCGCCTCATGTGTCATGGTGGTATTTCCATCGAAGAAGTAATTGTCCCTTTTATAGAAATATCCACATCCGCAGCACCATAAATTAAAGCCAGCCATCAAAGTCATGAGTAAACCCACAAAATCAAACACCATTGGATTTTGCCAACGTATTCAACTTGATTGGCTCGAACAAACTGCACAAATGGTGCGAGATGGCATTCCGCCTACAACAATCCGCCAAAATCTAGATGCCTTCCTGAGTGATCGCCTCTCCGTCGGCAACACAAAAAAGTCAGGCAATCGCCAACTTACCATTAGCATCTTGATGCGGATTTGGTCATCCGTCCCGCCAGAGCTAGAAAATTTACGCGATCGCGGACTAGAATTATTACAAAAATTACCAATTGAGTCCCATTTAGCCATTCATTGGGGCATGGCGATCGCCGTCTATCCTTTCTTTGGTGGAGTTGCCGAAGCCGTCGGTCGATTAACCAAACTCCAAAGCAATATCATCGCTACTCAAGTCCAAAGCCGCCTACGAGATCGCTATGGTGATCGCGAAACTGTCACCAGAGCCACAAGACGGATTTTGCGCTGCTTTATTGATTGGCAAGTCCTTCAAGATACTGACAAATTAGGTATCTACCAATCCATCACACCCATAATTATCACAGACCAACAAATTACAGCTTGGCTACTTGAAGCGGTACTAACCTCTACACAAAATAGCTCTGGACAATTAAATACAATTACGCGATCGCCCTTACTATTTCCCTTCATCTTGACTGCCCCAACTACCTTTGATTTAAAGAGATCAACCCATCTAGAAATTTCACATCAAGGACTCCGCGAAGAAGTGATAGCTCTATCTCGTCGATCATTAAACCCCTTTTAGCTGCATCTGACTTAGCTTGTTGTATTTATATATTGTTAACTTGTTAACAATATAACTTTATGATCATTGCTTGTGCGAATCAGAAAGGCGGTGTAGCAAAGACTACGAGTGTGATCTGTCTTGGAGGACTGCTAGTAAAAACTAGTTCTTGCTTGGTAGTTGATCTCGATCCGCAGGGAAATTTGACGACGGGTTTGGGTGTTGAAGTCAAGGAAAATCAGATCACTAGCTATGAAGTGATCACTGAAAGGGCTACTGCGAAGGATGCCTTGATGTCAACATCAAGTGGACTTAGCCTCATTCCTAGTGATATCAACTTAGCTAAGGGCGAACCAGAGATTTTGTCTAAGGTGGGTAACTTTGGTTTATTAAAGGAATATCTCGACCCAATAAAGCATCAGTTTGATCACATCTTGATTGATTGCCCTCCAAGTTTAGGATTGCTGACAATTAACGGACTAACTGCTGCGGATGCGGTCTTAATCCCTGTGCAATGTCAGTTTTTTGCTCTCAAGGGATTGGCAGCATTATTAGAGACAATCCAAAGTGTCCAAAAGCGACTAAATCCCGATCTCAAAATCTTGGGAGTATTGCCAACGATGGCAGAGATGCAAACTGTGATGACTCAGGATGTATTAGCTTCACTGAAGAAACGATTGCAAAATATTCATATTTTCGCGCCTGTACCGAAGTCGGTCAAGTTTGCCGAATCAAATCTTGCTGGTGAACCTATCAATGTTTATGCAGGTGACAAAAAACTAGTCCAACCTTATCAAGCGATCGCTGATTTCATCACCGCAGGAGAAAAGTAAATGGCAAAACCACGCGCCCGTTTAACCGATGACAATGATCCTCTAAGCTCAACTGAGAGTGTTTTTGCAAGCTTTGAGCAAGCTAGCAAGTCAGCAAGTCAGCAAGCTGAGGATACAACAATTCAGGAAGTGGCAAGTCCAGTTCTTGAGCAAGAAGCGATTGTAATTACGACAGTGCAAGCTAACAAGTCAGCAAGTCAACAATCTGACAAGCTAGCAAGTCAGCAAGTCAGCAAGTCAGTAATACGCAAATCAACGTTTCAACTCAGTGAAGAAGTCTTAAAACAGCTTGACAGGTATCATTTGCAGCTACAGCTTGAGCTTGGTAAAGCTGATGCCCCCTATAAGGAGGTAATTGTCGAAGAGGCGATCGCTCAGTTTTTAGCTAATGCCGATCTAAAATTTGTGGACGAAATACTAAAACGGCAGAGAACTAGGTGTCAGAATTTTGCGAATGACCCTTCTAAAAAATACCAATCGAATATTGGAGCGGTATTTTTTTGGGCTTACTAATAGCGCCTCAGTTCAATCACATTTTGATTGATTGCCATCCGAGTTTAGGACTGCCAAATAGTCTTAAGCAAGTTGACAATACAGCAATTCAGGAAGTTGAAAGTCCTGTCCTTGAGCATGATGCTATTGCAATCGCTACTAAACAAGTCAACAACCTGACAAGTTAGGTTGTTAGAAAGTCAACAATACACAAATCAACGTTTCAAATCAGTGAAGATAGATTGAGCTTGGTAAGGCTAATGTCCCCTTTCAAGGATGCTCTAAGGAGGTGATTGTCGAAGCGGCGATCCATGAGAAGTTAGCAAGTCTCAGATAAAGGGGGCAACGCACGAAAAGGAATTTTTTGTACGCTAAGGCTATATTCCTTTG
>JANXUJ010000215.1 GCA_025356295.1 Cyanobacteriota bacterium | reverse complement strand
CCCCCTTATCCTTATCTATTTAGTACTATCTTATTTCTTTCTTATATACTGTTACACCAAAGTGCAAAGGCTCATTATATGTGAAATTTGCAGGAGGATTTCCATTGGTTTTTAATTCTGCTTGTGCGGTAGCAATGCCACGATTAAACTTATTCACATATCCCATAATTTTTAGCGCCTCAGCCACAATAGGATTGCGATAATCGTTCTGATTAGGAAAGTTATCTGGTCTTGCTGAACCGTATAAACCACCTGGATTCTGAATTTCTAAGCGATCGCTAAATTCATAAAATTTGACTGGAGCATTAGACTCGTAGTTACGATGCATAACCGCATTATTTAATAGTTCTCTAATTGCTCTGGACGGATAAGTCTTAACTGTTATTTCCTTTAGAGAAGAAAGCCTAACTGGACGTTGTTCAACATTTTTCTGCACAAAGGAATCTAGCTCACGCATTGTGGAAAGTAAATCGCCTGAAAATTCTTGTTCATTTAGCACATCGGTATCCATAGACGTTCCCACAAACTGCACATATTGAACATAAGCTCCTTGCATATAAAACTTAGGATTGTCACCTAAGATTAAAATTCCTGCATATGTGGGACAGTCATAGGCTAAATCGTATAGTCGGAGAGAAGCTAATTGTTGTTTTAGATCACGATGATTAGCAGCTAAGGTTTCAGAATCAATGGCATTAGGTAAATAAGTCAGTTTAAAGAGTTCAATATTAATGTCAGATAAACTACTCCCAAACGCAGGCGAAACATCAAAAGTTTTCGCATTAACTGCTCGTTTTTCACTTAAACGTAACTCTTCAGCTTCATTGGCGATCGCTTTACTGGGACCAACACGAATCCAGACTTTTCCTTTGTATCGCACAGGTGGAAATGGACTTGGAAAAACTTCGACAACAGCTAATTCGCCTTCTGGAAGTACATATTTCTGCACAGTCATGGCAGGCTGAGGCAAAATTTGACCACTGTTACGAATAGCTGCTAAATCTTTAAGTAATTTATCGGACACAGTTAGCTCAGTAATTTTTCCTGTCTTATCTTCTGCCCCAATAATTAAATAACCAGCTAATTTATGATTAGGAAAATCATTAGAAAACGCACAAATAGCTTCTGAAAATTTATCTGTATTGCTCTCTGATATTGTTCTTTCTACTCGATCTGATTCCAAATCAGACAGCATAGCCCTTAATTCTTCTAATGTTAATGACATAAATCAGATTATTTTTAGACTAACGGTTGTTCAAATCCTATTTTACAAGATCGAATTTTGATATTATTTTGTTCGTAAAGTCTATCATGTAACATTTAATAGGTTCTAACTTCAAAATATGATTTTATCTGTAGATTATGCCAAATTTTTCTCCCGCCGAAATTAAGTCTGAGGGTTTGACCCTAGATGAATATCAGATGATTTGCGATCGCCTAAATCGTGAACCAAACAAAGCCGAACTAGGGATGTTTGGCGTGATGTGGTCAGAGCATTGCTGTTATAAAAATTCGAGACCTTTGCTCAAGCAATTTCCAACTACAGGCGATCGCGTCCTTGTTGGACCTGGAGAAAATGCAGGTGTCATCAGGATTACTGATGAGATTTCGATTAGTTTCAAGATCGAGAGTCATAATCGTCCCTCGGCAGTTGAGCCATACCAAGGCGCAGCGACAGGTGTGGGCGGCATTTTGCGCGATATTTTCACGATGGGAGCGCGTCCTGTCGCGATTCTCAACTCGTTACGATTTGGTGAGCTTTCTGATCCTTGGGTTCGTAGCCGTGTCAATGGCATCGTTAGCGGCATCGCAGGTTATGGCAACTGTATCGGTGTTCCCACGATTGGCGGCGAAATCTATTTTGATAAAGCATATAATCGCAATCCCCTTGTAAATGCAATGGCGATCGGAATTATGGAAACCAAAGAGATCGTTAAATCTGGTGCGGCTGGAATTGGGAACCCTGTGATCTATGTTGGTTCCACAACTGGGCGCGATGGCATGAAGGGAGCGAGTTTTGCTAGTGCTGAGATTTCCGACAAGTCAGAACAGAGTCGTTCGGCAGTGCAAGTCGGCGATCCATTTTTAGAAAAAGCTTTAGTGGAAGCTTGTTTAGAAGCTTTCAAAACAGGTGCAGTCGTGGCGGCACAGGACATGGGTGCGGCAGGTTTGACCTGTTCTACTTCCGAAATGGCGGCGAAAGGCGGCGTTGGTTTAGTTCTCGACTTGGATAAGATTCCTGCACGGGAAACAGGCATGACTCCCTATGAATATCTACTTTCAGAATCTCAAGAGAGAATGCTATTTGTGGCGCACAAAGGAAGGGAACAGGAGCTAATTGATATTTTTGAACGTTGGGGACTTCATGCAGTTGTCGCGGGAGAGATTTTAGAAGAACCAATTGTGCGGATACTCTGGCATGGTGAAGTGGCGGCGGAGATTCCTGCGACTGCATTGGCTGACAATACGCCGATCTATCATCGTCAACTCGCGGATACGCCTGACTATGCGAAAAAAGCTTGGGCATGGGATGAAAAAGCGGCGATCGCTTCTTTTCCTGCTATCACACCAAATGATGCGCTTTTGCAATTACTGGATACGCCTGCGATCGCATCGAAAGCATGGGTATATCGTCAGTATGATCATCAAGTCCAAAATAATACCGTGATCTTTCCAGGGGGAGCCGATGCAGCGGTGATTCGTCTACGCAGTCAAGGCTTTGGTGTTGGAGATTTGGATGCCGCGCAATGTCAAATGGATTCGCTAGTTGGGGTCGCGGCGACTGTTGATTGCAATGCCCGTTATGTCTATCTTGATCCTTATGAAGGTGCAAAACTCGCAGTCGCTGAAGCGGCGCGTAACTTGTCATGCGTTGGTTCAGAGCCTCTATCTGTCACAGACAACTTGAACTTTGGCAGCCCTGAACATGCGATCGGTTACTGGCAGTTACACGAAGCTTGTCGCGGTATTGCTGATGCTTGTCGCGAGCTATCAACGCCTGTGACTGGCGGCAATGTCTCGCTCTACAACGAAACTATTGATGCCGAAGGCAACTCTCAACCAATTTATCCCACGCCTGTAATCGGTATGGTCGGCTTAGTGGAAGATGTGACTAAGGTTGTTGGTCAGGGTTGGAAGTCTGTCGGCGATGCGATTTATCTACTCGGTAGCGATCGCGCTAGTCTGGCTGGTTCAGAATATCTCGCCTCAATCATCGGTGAAGTGACTGGTCGTCCGCAGCCTGTGGATTTGGGGCTAGAGCGCAAAGTGCAACTCGCTTGTCGTCAAGGAATCGCTCAAGGCTTAATTCAATCTGCCCATGATTGTTCTGAAGGTGGACTTGCCGTTGCGATCGCCGAATCATGTATTTCGGGGAAACTCACAGCCCAGATTCAGTTAGCCAATTCTGAAGAATATAATTTTACTCAACTTCTATTTGGTGAAGGCGCAAGTCGGATTGTGGTATCGGTAAAAGATAGCGATCGCACTGCATGGGAATCCTTTCTCAGCAACCACTTAGCCAATAATTGGCAGTACATTGGCAAAGTGAGTGATGAGAAGAGTGATTTGGAGATTATGGTTAGAGATGAACAGGCGATCGCATTAGCGCTATCTCAAATCACTAAAAACTTTAATGAAGCGATTCCGAAGCGAATGGGACATGTTTTGTAGAAGTTATACTTTAGTCAATATTTGACTCAATGCTGCTAATAATGCCTTTTCTCTCATAAATTTTGCGAACAATTTTCTTTAATGCAGGTAATTGTCTACTAATCCTAATAGTAATAAAATCGAGCGGATTGGCGGACTGCATATATCTTGAATATGTTTTAGATCAAAGCTTTACATCAAACCTAACGGACGATATTCAGCGTGTAGTTGGGCATTGAGGATGACTGCCGTAATGATTTCCATGCTGTATTGCATCATCGTAGCGATCGCATCATCAAAATGACTAGGCTGAGAATGTGTCAGCGTAACAATCCCGATTGCATCAATGCCATAGACCAAAGGTATTGCCATCGCTGAACGAACTTGATCGGGTTGATCGGGAAACTGCATCCAGCGATCATCAGCGATCGCGTCATGGATGATGCCAATTTGGCGATGGCGCAATGTCCAACCTGCTAACCCATCATCTAAAACCTGCGAGATAACTGAATCCTTAAGATCGCGAGTTACGGGACCACGCGCAAGAATGCTCTCCATGATTGCGCCATTATCATCGATCAAAAAAATACTTCCTTGTTCCGAGTCAGTATATTTAATCAGGGTTTCTAATGTATTTTTGAGCGTGGTTTTTAGAATCAGGCTGCCGCTTACAGACTGAGCATAAGAAATTGAATTTTTGAGTAAAGTTGTTTGTAACTGAATCGCCGATTGAGCCGCTATTAGCAATATCCGATCTTCCAAATTTCCTTGAAAAGGAATCACATTTAAACGATTATGGGCTGACTGTTTTTGTGAATTGATCGTTTTTGGGTTCATGCGAGATTATGCTTTGCTGCTTCAACAAATTGCCAATTTAGTACTTATATGATATATATCTTACCCTAAATCCCCCTCTAAAATCCTCCCAAGAATCGCACTTATGAATACCCTAGCGAATCCTTCCGAAAACATAACCACAAACCTCCAGCAGGAAATCAATTTACTAAAGGTCGAGCTAGACCAGAAAGATTTGCTCGTGCAGCAGCTTTCTGAGGAGCTTTTTCGGTTGGTGAAGGGTAACACTGCCTTTTTGCCCAATCCTGAGGTACATGAGCAACATTCTGAGGAAATGCGCTTTCTTGCCCAAAAACTAGTGATCGTTGAAAATCAATTAAGTGCCACCCAAGCTCAAATCCAAGAGCGCGATCGCGAAGCTGTCGAGTTACGTCAAACAATTCAAGATATGAGCGATCGCAATCGGATGCTGGAACAAGTTGTGCAAGAGTTGCCAAATATTTATCGGGCTAAATTTGCCGAACGGATCGTGCCAATCAAACAAAAAATCGAATCTCTCCAAAAAGAAAACCGCCAGCTGCACATTGAACTCCAAAGCCTTAGTTTCCGTCTATCAGGTCGCACTCGCCGTCCATCCCCATCTCAACAACGCTTAGAACTGCCTAGAGTTATGCCTGCGTTAGGCTAATACGGATAGAGGACTAGCTGCGCTTCATCTAGTCCTCTCAAAAATATTAAAATATTAAAAAGGCAAGGTTTGTAAACTGTTTTACAAACCTTGCCTTTTTATAAAAATCACAAATTGTTATGAATTTTTAGATTTTGCTTATTTGTCTTGCAAATAAGCAATACGGCTGTCGATGAAAGCTGACTGACTGAAATCATCACTAACCTCATTGTTACGACTTTTCTGACCATCATCTTTGAGTCTATTTGAAAAATCACCACTTAGAACGCTGTTGGCAATGGAAAGGTTAGAGCTAACCCGCAGGGTGTCAAGGGTGTTAAGGGTGTTAAGGGTGATACTGCCACTTGTAACTGGAATGTTAATATCCCGCCGAGATAGTGTAATTCGCTCATTAATAGAATTAATTGTAGTTGGGGCATTCGTGAACGCACCATTAGGTGAGATTCCATTTGTAGTGCCTTCAAAGACAACAGTTCTGAAGGTAATGATGTCAAGGACGTCTACGAATGTCAATATTGAGGATGCCGCAATTGGGGAGGAACTAGAACGAGTATTCAAGTTTCCATTAAACCCATCACTATTAATACTTACTGTACCGATAGAAGTGAGTAACACATTGCTACTTATCGTTTGTCCAAGACGATTGAAATTAATATTGAGACTCCCACCAATGATAGGAACAGTTTGAGCCAAGCTGGGACTCGCAGCTACAACTGACGTACTGGCGACAGTTAGCAAAATGAATAGGGCGATCGCTTTTTTCATGGTTCTTAAATTACTTATTAAAAATTGTTAGATTTTTTGTCTCGGATACAGCGCAATTCCCTGATCGGTTTGTTTAAAGTTATATACAAAATATACCCTAAAAAAACTTTGAACGATCATATGAAAACAGCAATCTAGAAATAGGGCTTGACGGCACGCCACTCTCTATTTCTAGATTGCGGAAGTTTAGAACGTGAAAGTCGATCGCAATACACCGATACTGATGGTGTCGCTAGTTGCGGTATTGCCAGGGCTAAACAAGAATATCAACCCTGGGGTGATGCTGATATTCTTGGAGACTGGGAAGCGATAGAACAACTCAACTTGAGTTGTTGCCGCAGGTTGAGAACCTGCCACGCCGCCAGTACCACTGAGCAAACTAGGGAAGTTGATATTTCCACTCAGATTGCTACTGGTAATCCTTGGCAATTGACCAACATAGAGACCTAGTAGATCGCCCTCTTTAAATGCATCCACTAAATTCGCGAAAGTCATCCAGTTAAGAGTTTCCACCGTTCCAGAGAATCCTGCATTTTGGATACTAGAAGTTGTGAAACCAAGCCAACCACCGAGATTTAGCTTATTAGTCGTCCGCCAAGATATAGAACTACCAAAAGCATTAGTACTAAACTTAGAAGCTCCACTCGGCGAGAAAGTCAGACCGAGAAAGTTGTCACCGACCGCACTATTTAGAGTTCCATTATTAGTATAAGAATTAAGATAATAAAGCGCCGTATCAACGCGATCAAAGACAGTTGCCGCTAGTTGTAAACCAATCGAAGTTGGTCCGCCAAACAATCCGCCATCGCCCGAAGCGCTAGCTGCATTCCCCGCAGAAT
Source organism: Cyanobacteriota bacterium (assembly GCA_025356295.1). Lineage (GTDB taxonomy): Bacteria > Cyanobacteriota > Cyanobacteriia > Pseudanabaenales > Pseudanabaenaceae > Pseudanabaena. The sequence continues at coordinate 4,379 of JANXUJ010000215.1, read as the reverse complement.
AGACACCCTGTAGACTCACCCCTTTGCCAATTTGCCAGTCAAAGCCTAAACCAGCTTGTCCAGCATTGAGGCTGATGATCGGGTTGCGCTGAGCAAATAATGAGACGGCTCCATTACCAGCACTCTCGATCCGATTTGCGCCACGAAATACATTGACTGCATTTACGCCCCTCGGACCAACAATAATCGCGAGGCGATCGCCGACATAAAAGCGATAGTTAAGATCAGTGACCGTAAAAGTATTGCCCGTATTGCCTTCATAGCCCAAACGTGTAAAGCCATTATTCAGCGCAAATACACTCGTAATGGGCGCATCTGTAGAAATGTTGCCAGCTTGGAGACTGGTTAGCAATAGTCCGCGATCAGGAAACTGCGTTACCAAACTAAGCTGAACTTGACTACCCAAAGTGACATTAGTTGCAGGATCGGCAACGGTTGCACCCGCAACCCGCGGAATGTTGGCGTTGTTATTCAAGCGCCCTTGCAAACCAATAATCGCCTGACCAAATAATTTTGTCGTAGTCGAGAACTGCTGCGCTTCGAGCTTGGTAGTTTTTGCATCAAGTGCATCAACGCGCCCTCTTAAAGTGGCAAGCTCCGCCGCAAATTCTTCTTGCAGCTTTTGTAAAGTCGCCAAGTCTTCTTTGCTAACTTTATCAGCTAGTCCTGCGGAAATAATTTCGTTGATCTTATCCAAACAAGCATTTAAGCCCGCTGCAAATTCAAAACGGCTGGTAGCTTGGCGACCACGAAAAGTGCGATCAGGGTAGCCAGCAATGCAGCCATAACGCTCAACCAATGATTGCAGGGCTGTAAACGCCCAGTCAGTTGGACGAATATCACTTAGCTGCGAGACGGAGGTGACATTTTGAGCAGTTTTACCAGAATCTTTATCGGTGGTCAGAGATTCTTTTAATACATCTTGGTTGACTTTTTGAATAGTAGCTGATTCAGATGAATTCTCTTGCGCTGAGATAGTTTCAGCTTGAAAAAAGCCGCCGAAGAGCGTGAAAGATGCGATCGCTACACCCCAAAATAGCAAATTTACCTTGCGTTTTTGAAATTTGAGAGCCATTAAACTAGATATTCCTTACACTTGAGCAAACTTACCAAATTAAAAATACCAGCAAATTCTCGTTACTAAAGCTAAGTATTATGTCTCAACTTTTCTGTAGAATTAAATTGAAAGGTTATAACTTCAAAAATTTTTTAGCGATCGCCAAACCAGTTAAAAGCAGTTAAGATTTTTTCAAGAATAAATTTGAGGATTAAAATATTATGAGTACAGACAACGAATCAAAAGTAGATAGCACTGATAAGAGTCGTCCCGCAAAACCAAAGGCTGAAGCATCCACCAAAACTGGCTCAGTCGATATTGCAGCTTTAGCTGTGAAAGAAGAATCTAAGACTGTTGAAGTATCGACAGAGAAAAAAGGTTTATTGAAAGTGACTGAAACTATTAAACATTATGGCGATCGCCCCATCGTTGATGGCGGTTTTCGCGCTGTAGAATATTACAACAGTTCGGGTGAACGTCCGATCGAGGCTAGCAAGTTAGTAGTTAGCGGCACTTACGTTACGATGGGCGGTGAACGTCCGATCGTCAGCAATGGTTTGCATGTAGTCAGTACATTTATGTCCTCAGGCGAGCGTCCTGTGGTCGAAGATGGCTTTGTAATTGTTGATAAATTTTACATTGCAGGTGAGCGCCCTGTTGGTTCATCAGGTTTAGTGGTCAATGACACATACTCCCAAATGGGGCAGACTAGACCTGTTGCTTCTAATGTGATCGACAATGCAGGACTGATGGGTTACATTGACTAGTCTTTAGAGTATTTAAAAAGCAGCATCCATTGGATGCTGCTTTTTAAATTATTTTTCGTCAATTTTTTGTGATTTGTGATTTGTTGTGCGATTTTTGCGGTTTTTAAGATTCCAATGGATACAAGACTGACCGAGTTAAGAGATAAATTGTTTTCAGGTAAAGAGGCAAATCAATTACCTGCGATCGCGGAAATAGTAGTTTTTGGGGAAGATGGCTTAGATGTGTTGGATGAATTTATCCAAGCTCGCAAAGCTACTAATACTGAAGCGACCTTGATCGATGGCAAAATTCATCAAATATTATTGCAAAGTGATTTGCCTAAAGCGATCGCGATCGCGCAGAGCCATTATCCTAACGGCGTGGTCACATTACGATCTGAGAAGGGTATTGATTATCAACAAATTCAGATTTTGCTAGCCAAACAAGACTTTGAAGAAGCTGATCGCATTACTAGCAAAAAACTTTGTGAGGCGGCGAGTGCGGCGGCTTTGGCGAGGGGTTGGCTATACTTTACGGAAGCAAAATCAATTCCGATTAGTGACTTACAAACGATTAATCAACTTTGGTTAGTTTATTCTGAGGGCAAATTTGGGTTTTCAGTCCAACGAAAAATCTGGCTAACTGTAGGCAAAGGATGGGAAAAATTTTGGTTAAAGATTGGCTGGAAAAAATCTGGCTCCTTTACCCGTTATCCCAATGAGTTTATCTGGAATCTTGATGCTCCGAGGGGACATTTACCGCTTTCTAATCAATTGCGCGGTAACAAAACTATGCAGGCAATTTTTTCGCATCCTGCATGGTAATGAACACACTATAGCTACGGTCACTGTCATTAAGACAATATAAAACCCAAGAAACGAGTGGCGGCGCTTCTTGGGTTTTATATCCTAATTTATAGATATCCATAAGTATAAAAAAGACATCGCAAAGACATGTCTTTTTTATTAGCTAGCGTTCGTGGATAGGTGCATAAGTTACATCATGTAGTCCTGTATATACCTGAGTCGGACGAAAGAGACGATTATCAGAAAGCTGTTCTTTCCAGTGAGCTAACCATCCTGGCACTCTAGCGATCGCAAAAATAGTCGTAAACAAATTACTAGGAATACCCAGCTTCTTATAAACCAATCCCGAATAGAAATCCACATTGGGATGAATACCTTTACCCGCAAGCTTGTCATAAGCTTGCTTTTCTAGTTCTAGGGCAATGTCATAGTAATGATCGTGACCGAACTTATCAAATAACTGATGCGCCATGCCCTGCAAAACGATCGCCCGTGGGTCTTTGACTTTATAGACGCGGTGTCCAAACCCCATTATTTTTTCTTTACGCTCAATTTTACGCTCAAGATAGGGAGTCACATTTTCAATCGAGCCTATTTCTTCGAGCATCATCATCACTTGCTCATTTGCACCACCATGCAAGGGACCAGCTAAAGTTCCAATCGCTGAAGTCATCACAGCATAGGGATCAGTCAGCGTAGAGGCAGTCACCAACGCCGCAAAAGTTGAAGCGTTCACAGTATGTTCGGCGTGAAGCGTCAAACATACATCGAAAATAGATGCAGCTAAAGGATCAGGAACCTTCTCACTAAGCATGTAAAGAAAATTAGAAGCATAGTCTAAATCATCGCGAGGCATCACAGGATCATTACCTTGTCGCATCATATGAAAAGCGGCTACCATTGTCGGTACTTTGGCAAGCAGCCTTACGGTGGCTTGGTAGATATAGTCCACATCATGAAAATTGCCTAGAGGATAGAACATCCCCAAAGCCGCCACACTGGTTTGGAGTGCATCCATCGAATGAGCATTATCAGGAAATGACTTAATCATGTCGCGAATGCGATACTTAATTCGTCTGCGATGGGTGACATCGTTGACAAATTCTTTTAGTTCAAAAGCTCTTGGTAATTCACCGAAGATTAGTAAGTAACTGATTTCAAGGAAGTTACTATGCTTGCAAAGATCCTCGATACGGATACCCCGATATTCGAGCAATCCTAATTGACCATCAACATAACTTATGTTGGACTGGGTAGCAGGAACTCCTTCTAAACCAGGCTTATATTCTCCGATCGCCATAAACTAGCTACCTTACAAGATGAATTTTGTTGATTTCTTAGTTATTTTATCGCTATGTACGCTTATGATTGTACGTCCTTGACAATCTTCAAATAAATTTCAAATAAAAAAGGGCGCTTTGCGCCCTTTTTTATTTGAAATTTCATGCGGAAATTATTGGAAAGGATTATTACCTTGTTTGCCAAATAAAGACGCTTCACCTTTAATCATGGCTTTACCGAGGTTAAAGGCTGCCCATAAGACGACTAGGACAATGGGTCCTAATACTATCAATACTCTTAAATCCATATATTTACACCGATTAAACAAAATTGCTTTTGGTACATATTTTGACACTCTCAGCGCTGAAGCGACTGAGATTCCTGAATAGCCTATTACTAAGCTTCAGAGGCATAGTCAAAGTACCTCTACACATTCAAAACAACTACCCAAAAAAGGTGCTGCAATCATGCTTACGTTTATTTGTTTT
>JANXUJ010000173.1 GCA_025356295.1 Cyanobacteriota bacterium | reverse complement strand
AAGCTGGTCGATGTTTCGGGACTGGGTTGAGTATTTTGGCAAAGTGTTTGGTAAGGTCACAATTGCTGTGCCGCCTCAATATACAAGCCAGAATTGTTCAACTTGTGGGACAACTGTCAAGAAATCGCTGAGTGAGAGAACTCATCAATGCAGTCATTGCGGTACGGTTTTAGACCGTGACCACAATGCGGCACTGAATATCTTGGCGATTGGTTTAAATAGGGTAGGGCATACCCAAATTTCTACGCCTGTGGAGAGTTCGACCTCTGCCTTGTAGATGTAAGTCTATCTGGTAAGTTGTCTCGCTGAATCAGGAATCTCAGTCACGTTACTCGCTGAGAGTGTCAAAACCACGATCTTAAAACCATCAATCGATGGTATCTGAATGGAATCAATTATCACAAAACATTTGCAGCGTGGTTGCAGAGATTTGATGACTCTCAAAAGATGGTTAAGTCTCTAGACTATGGCATTATGCTAAGTTCCGCCGCATCTGGCGCTTCTATATCTCTTGACTCATGCCTAAAAGATTGGGTAGATTATTCTTCATGAAGATTTGGCATCAATAAACGCATTGCCATGATTGCAAATAAACCTGCTGCGATCGCTTTAAGCAACTTAGTTGGCAAAAATATAGAGATGCGATCGCCTAAAAATACACCGATCGCACTAGCCAGTAACAAAGCAGTAGCGGAACCAATAAATACAAATCTCGGCGCACTAGAGCTACCACTCAAACTCAGAGTTGCCAATTGGCTCTTGTCACCCAACTCTGACAAAAAAATCGTACTAAAGCTCAGAAATAATAATTGCCAGTCCATACGCTTAGATAACCGCTTCCCACAATAAACTAATCGAAAGAATCAAAAAACTCAAGCCCGCTAAAGTGTTTAACAAGTCTGGTGAAAAGTTCTTAGCTAGCCATTTACCTGCGAGTACACCGAGCAAACTGGTTGAGACTAAAGCGATCGCCGCTCCAGAAAACACAATCCAGGGTTGATGTGATTGCGCGGCGATCACTAAAGTAGTGAGCTGAGTCTTGTCACCGATCTCGGCAAGAAATACGGTGATAAAGGTAGTGCTGATGATTTGTAAATGCTCAGATTTTACAAGCATTATTTATAGGAGTTATTTAAGTTTTCATAATCATTTCACAGTTTGTCTCAACTTGACATAAGAAAACAAAAAGCGTGAGGTAGTGCTTCGCGCTTTTTGTTTTCTTATGTGCTAACAAGAATGGCGATCGCGATAGTTTTTATTTCATAACTTCGTTGCGATCGCGATCGCGCCACGGGGTTTCGGCAAAGCTAGGGGTCGGTAACTTGGGTAAGCCCCACTTCGCAACTAGGGTTTGTAATATGTGATCCTGCGATCGATGAAAGGCATCAATATCACCATCGCCACGATTGGCGATCGCAAACCAGATCACACCATGCTGTTGAGTTTGGATGACTCCTGCTAAGGCACTAACATCAGACAGAGTTCCAGTTTTAACGATCGCTCCTTTTGGCAATTTGCGCCCTTCGAGCGTGCCGCAATTACAGTCACTGATTGGGAATAGATCAGCAAGTGTTAAGCCTTCAGCTTGAGCGCGATTATGTACTGCCATGAAAATAGCAACAATGGCGCGCGGCGAGACTTGATTAGCCTGTCCCAACCCAGAACCATTGACTAGCCTAACTTCTGCTGGAGAAATCTCAGCAATATTTGCGGCGATCACCGCTACTTGCGCGCCACCGCCCAACTGAGTGGCTAGCATCTCCGCCATCTCGTTATTGCTAAACGTATTCATCCGTTTCAGGATTTGCCAAAGCGGTAAAGACGCATGACGGATTAATAGCTTGCTGTTAGTAATATTCGCCGCCTCCAGACTTGGCAAAAGCCGTACGTTCCCCATAATCGCAAGTTGCGGCTTAGCAGTTCCCACAGGCATGGTGGCATATTGCTTCGCGACTTCACCTTCCCATAGACTGCTATCTAGGGCTAAGCGCAATAGATTGCCTGACTCTAATAAGTCAGTTTCAAAGTTCATCCAAAATCTACCTGTGATTAGCAAGTTACCTTGAATGCGCTTAATGCCAAGCTGATTGAGTTTATTTCCCAGCGTGATCGCCTCTTCCCACACAAAAAATGGATCGCCACTGCCCTCGATCAACAAATCGCCTTTGAGTGTGTCACCAACTAAGTTTCCAGTCGTACTGATATTAGTCGTAAATCGATAATTTGATCCCCATGTCTGTAACGCAGCTAGAGTCGTGACCGTCTTGGTCAATGATGCCACTGGCAATGGGCGACTAGCGAGTCGTCCTGAAGCGATCGCGCCATCATGGGACTGTATCCATACGCCTTGATCAGGATTAGTCAGCCCCGCTTGACTGAGTTCACTGAGCATGATTGCGATCGCCTGTCTTACAATCGGATCGGGTGGAGCGGACTCGGACGCTAAAACTGGACGGATGGCATAGCTCATTAGCGATCGCGGCACTGTAGCGACCGCACGACCATCTAGAGCTTGGGTCGAGACCGATAAAAGCAAAGCACCAACTAGACTCCACATAGTCATTCGAGAACCCAATATCAGCACCCACATTCTAGTCGTGAAACAGCACTTTTTCTAGTTGTTGTAAAGCAACTTCCAAATCATCATTAATGATCGTGACATCAAATTCATTTGCAGCAGCTACTTCCAGCTCAGCATGGTGCAAGCGCTTGATGATCTGTTTATCACTGTCAGTACAGCGATCGCGCAAGCGACTTTCTAATACTTGCATCGATGGCGGCGCGATAAAAATCCGCTGAGCATCAGGAAGCGATCGCGCCACTTGTCGCGCCCCTTCAAGTTCGATTTCTAATAAGACAATGTGACCCAAAGCGATCGCCTGATCAATCGCTTGACGTGGCGTACCATATAAATTCCCTGCATATTCCGCCCATTCCAAAAACTCATTGGCATCCCGCTTTTGTTCAAATTCAGCATGACTCCAAAAGAAATACTCTCGACCATGTTCTTCACCTATACGCGGCGATCGGGTCGTTGCCGAAATTGAAAAGAGAATGCGATCGGGATAAAGTTCAAGTAGTCTCCGCAACAGAGTTCCTTTGCCAACACCACTCGGTCCCGTCACGACAATTAACTTGCCTTCGCTTAATTTACTTTCACTCAAAGCTTTTTAACTTCCTATAAGGTTTACAGCGCTTTAACCAAAACATTAAAAAAAGCTTGCGAAGCAAGCTTTCTTTAATGTTTTGGTTTTCTAATCTGTAGCGCCTTCTTTGCTGATCACAAAACGATTGGCAACAGTTTCAGGCTGAATTGCCGATAAAACCACATGACTGGAATCCGTAACGATTACGGCTCTAGTTCGTCTGCCATAAGTAGCATCAACCAACTTGCCATGTTCACGAGCATCGCTGATAATACGCTTAATAGGAGCAGATTCGGGGCTAACGATCGCGATAACTCGGTTTGCCGAAACAATATTGCCAAAGCCGATGTTAATGAGCTTAATATCCATAGTTTTGCCGACCTAAAATCGATTTAGAGGTGATGTAGCTGCATTTTTGTAGATATCATCGCATTATCCAATAAAAATCGACTATTTACGACATATTTTGTCATATTTGACGTTATAAGTTTAAATACTGAATCACCGTATTTACATCTTTGTCACCACGCCCAGAGCAGTTGATGATAATGCGCTGATCGTTGCTCAGTTGTGGGCATAGAGTTTCGAGATAGGCGATCGCATGAGATGTCTCCAATGCAGGAATAATCCCTTCCAAACGCGAAAGTCGTTGAAACGCATCCAAAGCCTCTTGATCGGTGACACTATAATATTCAGCCCGACCTAAATCTTTGAGATAGCTATGCTCTGGACCCACCCCTGGATAATCCAACCCAGCACTAATCGAGTGCGCCTCTTGCACCTGTCCCTGTTCATCTTGCAATAAATAGCTCATTGCACCATGCAACACGCCGACTCGCCCCAAAGTCAGAGTTGCCGCATGAAACTCAGTATTTGTACCTTTCCCAGCTGCTTCCACACCGATCAAACGCACGGTCGGCTCATCGACAAACTCATGAAATAGTCCCATCGCATTCGATCCACCACCGACACAAGCAAGCAAAATATCTGGCAAACCGCCCCATTTGTCTTGGCTCTGTTTGCGGCTTTCTTTGCCGATCACCGCATGAAAATCGCGCACAATCATCGGATAGGGATGAGGACCCGCCACCGAGCCGAGAATGTAATGCGTATCCACAACATTTGTCACCCAGTCCCGAATTGCCTCCGAAGTGGCATCCTTGAGCGTGCCAGTCCCCGCCTCCACAGGACGCAACTCTGCACCCATCAGCTTCATCCGAAATACATTTAGCGACTGGCGCTCCATGTCCTGCACGCCCATATAAATCACACATTGCAAACCAAAGCGCGCACAAACGGTCGCCACCGCTACCCCATGCTGACCTGCGCCTGTTTCTGCAATCACGCGTTTTTTACCCATACGGATTGCAAGCAGGACTTGAGCTAGGGCATTATTGATTTTATGCGCGCCAGTATGGTTCAGGTCTTCGCGCTTTAGATAAATTTGTGCCGTGCCATAGTGCTGCGTCAATCTCTCTGCAAAGTATAAGGGGCTAGGTCTGCCCACATAGTCTTTTAAGTAGCCGTCTAGCTCAAAATTAAAATCTGGATCGTTTTTATAATGATAAAAAGCGGTCTCTAGCTCAGTTAGAGCGCTCATGAGTGTCTCTGGGACATATTTGCCACCAAAGATGCCAAATCGCCCTAGTGTGTCAGGGCGCTTCATAACTGTGGATTGCGAAATTGATTTTTGGTTAGTTTTTGGAGCGATCGGCATTGTGGTCATTGCGATTGAGTCTTGAACTGATGAGTTATTTAAAATTATAGCAAGCAACCCTAATGCTACAAGTTAAAGAAGCTTCAGGCTAAAGACAATTCTCCAACTGCTTCTAGTCGGCTGTATTTACCAATAGATAGAAAAGATTCTTCTAAAGTCTGAGCAACTGTAGGCGTTATCCAGCCGAGTTGCTTTAGTAAATGGATAGAAACCGCAGTTTTTGCCCGTTTAGAACCATCCATTACTTTGATTGCTAATCCTAATCCTTCGCCGATGCGTCCGATACATTGCAAACCTTCTGCACCTGACTTGCTAATGATTTCGCCACCTGTTAAGCGCATTAGTTCGGTATCAAACTGTCCATCGCCCGCAACCATATCAGGATTTCGGGTCATCGCACGAGTAATCCGTTCTAGATGTAATTGATCATGAGCTGAGAGCAGTGCATATAGATGTGCTAATTGACCAATTTCTAATAGATAAGTCGGTACACCGCAATCGTCATGGGCGCAGATAAACTCCGCTGCGGGCATATGCAACAGGTCAGACATAGTGTTGAGTGCCAGTTGCTGCACAGGATGATGACGATCCATATAAGACGATATTTGCCATCCTTGCTGCTTGCAAACGGCGATCATACCCGCGTGCTTGCCAGAACAGTTGTGCTGGAGAGGACTTTTTTGGCAGTCAGGAATCGGGCATTGCAAAGCGCTGGGTTCAACATCACAACGCCAGAGGATACTAAAAACTTGTCGAGCTTGCGCGATCGCCCCTTGATGTGATCCACAAATAATCGCCAAGTCTTTTTCGGAAAGGTTAAATCGCTCTTGTGCGCCAGAAGTGGAGACGGGAAGAGCTTGAATTGGCTTTAGGCAAGAACGGGCAAATGTGGTTGTGTGCGGATCGCCCGCCACTGAGAGAACCCGTCCCCGCGTATCGACTACAGCCGCTTGGCAAGAGTGAACTGATTCGATAATGCCTTCTCGAAGCAACTGCACTGTAATTTTATTAGCAGAGAAACGATTGCGCTTGCCAAGATTCATAAGTCACTGCGTTAGGATCGTCATCATCATCCTACGACATAAACCCAATTACTCATAAAAGACCTCGTGATACGCGAGAAACTCCGCGCTTTAGCGCAGAGAGGTAAGCAAACGGCGGTTTCAACCGCCAGTAGATATTAGAATCCATAGCTATCCTTGTAGATGGTGAGGTGGAGGGGTATGGCGACACCCC
>JANXUJ010000144.1 GCA_025356295.1 Cyanobacteriota bacterium | reverse complement strand
GGCGTTGCATATAATCATAATGTTAATGCAAAATTCAATAATGAAGATGCTCAAAGTCGAAAAAATGCAATGCCCCAACTGCGCCAGTAAAAATGTGATCAAAAATGGACATCGGTATGAAAAACAGTGCTACCGATGTAAACAATCCAATCGCCAGTTTGTGGAAACCTACAGCGAACGAGGCTATTCCGAAGATGCCAAGCAAATTTGTTTAAGAATGTACTGCAATGGCATGGGATTTAGAGCGATTGAACGTTGTACAGGTGTTAGCCACAATGCTGTAATCAACTGGGTGAAAGCAACAGGTGCACGATTACCTGAAGTCGAGCCAGTTGAGACAATACCTGAAGTAGGAGAACTAGATGAACTCCAGACCTTTGTTGGCTCAAAAAAAACAAGATTTGGCTGTGGACAGCAGTAGACCATTTTCGTAAGGGTATCCTTGCTTGGACTTTAGGCGATCATAGTGCTGAGACTTTTGAGCCATTATGGGTAATTGTGGCGACATGGCAATGCTATTTCGGCGTCACTGATGGTTGGACTGTTTATCCCAACTTTATCCCTGATGGCGATCAAATTATTAGTAAGACATACATGACTCGAGTTGAGGGAGAAAACTCTCGGCTACGTCACTATCTGGCGAGATTGCACCGTAAAACCTTCTGTTATTCCAAGTCTTTAGATATGTTGCGTTACTCTGTACGATTGCTGATTCATTATCTTCATGACCCTTCTATCCTTTCCTCTGCTTAATTCATACTAAACTCTGCAACGCCATAATTACCAAACTAGGACAGTTATCTCAAGAAGATGCTGAAAACTTGCGTGAAGTATGGAACACTCATATCAAACCCCAATTTTGAAATAATGCGATCGCTATTTAATTTTTTGTGAAATTGCGATCGCAACGTTTGGGAAGTTGAAGAGGTCAGAGGTCTCTGTTAACAAAGTGAATCAATATTTTATTATTTGTGAATTAAATAGAGCTTGATCAACTTGAGAAAATAGCGCTTCGGTATTGTCAGAGTTGATAATTGTGACATTGGCAAGTTCAATTTTTTTAGTTTGGGGCATTTGACTAGCAATTCTTTGGAGTGCTTCGGTTTCTGATAGATGGTTACGACTCATTAGTCTCTGTAATTGCAGTTCTTGATCGCTTGCGATCGCCCAAATCTCGGTCACTAAATCCTGCATATTTGCTTCAAAAAGTAAGGGAATCACCATCACTATCGTGGATGGGGCTAAACGAGTTGCTTCTGCGATCAAGCATTCTTTGATGTAGGGATGCGTTAATTTTTCCAGCCAATGCCGATCGCTTAGATTTGCAAATATAATGTTTCCCAATTTACGGCGATCGAGATTGCCCTGTTGATCGAGGATTTCTTGACCATAGCGATCGCAGATTTGCGATAGACGATCGCCTGTTAATGCTGCTCGAGCATATAGATCGGCATCAAGAATGGGCAGACTATAGGTATGGTGTAAATAGTCAGAAACAGTAGTTTTGCCAGTGGCAACACCGCCTGTGATGCCGATAACGCGTTGTTTCATCTTGCTCAACTCTAATTTTTAGTTTTTAATTTCTTTTTAATTTTATTGTGCGGCGCTTTGCGCCACACAATGAAGCTAGCTTTATTATTACGATTATGGATATCACAAACATTCTGGGATTTGCAGCCGCTTCCTTAACGACCCTTGCATTTTTGCCACAGGTGATCCAAGTTTGGCGATCGCGATCAACTAAAGATATTTCTCTACCGATGTTAGTTACGTTTATTGCGGGGATTACACTTTGGTTCATTTACGGATTACGCGTAAATGCTGCACCAATTATTATTGCCAATGCGATTACTCTGATTTTAAATCTAGCGATTTTGCGCTTCAAACTCAAGCATGGCTAAATCTCTTTGCTAAACTAGAAGCCTATTAACTTGTTTTCGCTAGCATGACCTCTGCCTTCTTCTCGACTTATCTCACCCATTTTGTAATGGTTGGCTTGATTATAATCTTTGCGATCGCGCATAGTGGTTTAGCAGCATTACGCATCTGGGCGGAAGAACGCATCGGCGCAAGGTTGTATCGAGTCCTGTTTGCGCTAGTTAGTATTCCGATGGCGGTGGGGCTATTTATTTACTACTTCAATCATCGTTATGATGGCTTGCAGTTATGGAATTTTCAGGCTGTTACGGGTCTACACGAACTTGTTTTAGTTTTGTCAGCGATCGCATTTCTATTTCTCTATCCCGCTACATTTAATTTGGGAGAAGTGGCTGCAATCCAAAAGCCGCAAGTTTATCTGTTTGAAACAGGAATCACCCGCATTAGCCGTCATCCGCAAATGATCGGTATGGCGCTATGGTGCATCGCCCATACGCTGTGGTTGGGAACATCTTTTGCGTTGACAACCGCGATCGCTCTAGTTAGTTACCATCTATTTGCCGTGTGGCATGGCGATCAGCGATTATTTAAGCGTTATGGTGATGCTTTTTTGGCTTTAAAGGAACGCACCTCAGTTTTTCCATTTTTAGCGATCGCGCAAGGTCGGCAGCAGCTAGTTTTAAAAGAATTTTTACGTCCTGCTTATATCGGCGTGGCGATTACGGTTGTGATATTTCGATGGCTACATCCGATTGTGATTACCGCATCTGCAAATATTAATTTTTAAAGCCAGAGTTTAGGTTGCCCGCGCAGCGGGCAACTCAAGCTATAAGCTTAGTAAACAGGGAGCGTAAATCGAAAACAACTGCCTTTTTTGCCCAAAGCGTCATCGACCCAGATATGACCATAATGCGCGGCAACAATACGGCGACAGAGTGATAGACCGATGCCATAGCCATCGGCTCCATTATCACGCTCAAGTCGATAGCGTTCCTCAAACACGCGATCGCGCATAGCCGCAGGAACGCCTAGCCCATTATCAGTAATACTAACCTCAATTTTTTGAGCAGTACGATGCATTACTGTTAGCTCGATTTTGCCACCTTCAGGCGTGTACTTAGTGGCATTGCCTAAGAGATTAATTAAAACTTGCCGAATTTTTTCTTGATCAACATACACAGGCGGTAAGTCAGTGGGAATATTTTTGATCAGCTTTTGCATTTTTCCTTCCAAGCATTTGCTGAAATAAAAATCGCTGACCACACTATGACAAAGCTGATCGAGTTGAATTTTTTGGCGTTGGGTACGAAACTGAGAATTAGTTCCCCGCCCTGCTTCAAGGATGTCGGTGATCATATTATCGGCATCACGCGCTTTGTTCTTAGCATGTTTGAGTAGGCGAGAGACCATTGGCGGATCAATTTTGTCACCGCTCATTTCGATCGTGTCGATCGCTAATAAAATCGCCGTCAAAGGATTTCGTAAATCATGAGCGAGCATTCCCAGTACCCGATCTTTAAACCGAATCTGCTCCTCGATTTCCGCTTTTTCTTGCGCCAGCCGAAACACTTCATCAGAAAGATGAGCAACCTCATCCATATAGTCGATATTTTGAGCTAGCTCAGGTGGATAGTTCGGCAACTGATCGAGTACCTGTTGCTTCCAGTTATCCCAACAGTTTGCCAGTTGCTTAAGTAAATTTTTGCCAGCGATCGTTTGACGCGGTAAAGGTGATATTTTGAGCAGAGCAGGAGACATCACAATTTTAAATAGCTCTGCTAACTGTGGCTGATCGGCGACATTGATCACTTGCAATTCTGATAGGCAATCACTTTCTTGCTGCAAAAAATTTTCTACTTGCTTGACTAAATCTTGGGCTTTGGGGCGATCGTCAATGAATAGTAAAAGTTGTAGCGTTGATTCGGGTGATTTGGGAATAGTCCTCATTGGTTTATCGGACTCGCAGCAGATTTTAAGACATTCTTAATAATTATATTACTGTTCTTATGCACTTACCTCAACAACGTTGGCAAATTTCTGCACCACAACCAGATTTAGCAATAGCGATCGCTAACGCCACAGGACTCTCGCCGATCATCGCACAAGTATTAGTCAATCGCGGGCTTGACACCGCCGAAGCTGCCAAAATTTTTCTTGATCCTGAGCTAGAAGCTTTACCTGACCCGAAGCAGGAGTTTCCCGATCTCATCGCTAGTATTAATCGCATTGAGCAAGCAATTAAAAACGGCGATCGGATCACAATCTGTGGAGACTATGATGTCGATGGCATGACCAGCACCGCTTTGCTAATTCGCACGTTGCGATTGTTGGGGGCGATTGTCGAGTATGAAATCCCCAGTCGGATGACCGAGGGCTATGGCATTAATGAGCGAATTGTCAAAGATTGTCGCGATCGCAATGTGAAATTAATCATCACTGTGGACAATGGCATCGCTGCATATCAAGCGATCGCCCTAGCTGAATCCTTAAATATTTCTGTAATTGTCACCGATCATCACGAAGTCCCCGCCGACCCTACCAAAATTCCGCCAGCAACCGCAATCCTCAATCCTAAATATCATGTTGATCCTGATTCGCCCTATGCCGCGATCGCAGGTGTCGGAGTTGCCTATGTTTTGGCTCTGGAATTAAGCGATCGCTTCGGCAAGCGTTCTGAATTAGAAAATCCTCTATTAGAATTGTTCACACTAGGCACGATCGCTGATCTTGCCTCACTAACAGGTATCAATCGCCGCCTTGTTAAAAGAGGGCTGCGATTACTTTCCCAATCTAAAGTAATTGGCATTATTGCGCTGATTAACGAGACAGGGCTGACTAAAGACAAACAAGCAGGGATGAAACCTGAAGCGATCGGGTTTGGCTTAGGTCCCCGCATTAATGCGATCGGGCGGATCGGCAATCCTCAAGTAATTATCGATCTGTTGACCTGTGAAGACATGGGTGAAGCGATCGCCTTAGCTCAAGAATGCGAAGCAACTAATCGTCAACGTCAAGAGCTTTGCAAAAATATTGAACAAGAAGCGATCGCCTATATGACAAAAAGGAAGTCAGCAGATTTTGATATTACGCAAGAGCGAGTTTTAGTAATCGTTGATCGTGAAGTGCAGGAAGATTTTCCTATAGCTAAACGCATGGGTTGGCATCATGGCGTGATTGGTATTGTGGCTTCGCGTCTAGTCGAACGTTATGGCGCCCCAGTGTTTATTGGTAGCTATGAAGATGCTGAGAATCCCGAAGAAGATTCTTCTTTAGATTTTAAAAAAGAATCAAACCATCAAGGTGCAACTATCCGCTTCTCAGTACGCGGTATTCCTGAGTTTCATGTCTTCCATTCCCTCGAATATATCGCTTCTATCCGCAACAATGGCGGCGGACATAAAGCGGCTGGAGGTTTTACACTTCCTGCCCAAAATATAGACAAGTTACGAACTAGCTTAAGAGAATTTGTTGATCGCGAAAATATTTTGCCGAGCCACATCATGCAGCTAGTCAAAGTCGATGTGTTAGCCGATCTCAGCGAGATCTCGCTGACACTTTTGCAAACCTGCGATCGCTTACAGCCCTGTGGACTTGGCAATCCTGATCCTGTGTTTTATAGTCAAAATGTGCGCGTGCTATCTCAACAAACTCGCGGCAAAGATAAAATCAAACATCTTTCGCTATCTATCGATAATGGGAATGGCGATAAACTCAAAGCGATCGCTTGGCGTTGGGGAGAATATTGCCCAGTGCCTGATTATATCGATATTGCTTACAAGTTACGCGCAAATCAATGGCAAGACACAACTTCAGTAGAATTAGAAATCATCGGTATTCGTGAACCAATGGATATACAAAATGTAAATAGTTCCCATCAAAAATTACTCGAACAGTCACCTAAACACCTCCAACTGCAATACAAACCTGCACCTGTAATTACTAAGTTCCCTCAATGGCAAAAACTCATCGAAGCACCGCGCCCATTACCGCGCCCGTTATTGCTATACGGTTGCGATCGCCCAGCTGATAAATTCCAAGGCGATGTCGATTGCGATCGCCCGAATCGTGATCGGATCGGGGGCAATCAGGCTTATCAAACGATCGTCTTATGGACTTTGCCACCATCATTCACACATTTACAATGGTTGATTGCCACAGCTAAGCCAGATTATATCTATATCGGTTCGCATATTCCCTCAATACCTTCTATTGAGCAGTTTCGTTCTCAAATTCAATCTCTCGATTTAGATAACATTCTCAATCTATTGGATTTAGCTCAACAATGGTGGATTTCGCCTAGTGCGATCGTCTCCGCCCTGCGTGAGCTTGGCTATATCTGCGATTTTCCACCAACATTACCTCTCGATGGCGAGTTAATCAGAATGCAAAAATGGTATGCGATCGCGATCGCCAAACTCGCCGCGCTATTTGTTAATGTTGGTTAAAATAATTAGCATTAACAAATAAATCTCCAGATGATTTATTCGTCTTTATTCTTTCTCATAAAATATCAAAGCAGTTTGTCCGTACTGACGGCGATCGCAACAGACCAGATTACCCATCACATCAGGAAAAGGACGTAAGCGATCGCACTCCGCAATTACTAGCGCATGATCTTTAAGCAATGGTGACAAAGCTGTCAGTACTGGTGCGTATAGATCGCTTTGATAGGGCGGATCGAAATAAACTAGATCAAAATATTGGGGTTGCAGTTTCTTCAAAGTTTTCACAGCCTCGCCTTTGATAACTTGGAAGCTTTGGTTTGGCTTCGCGAATTTTTGCCAGTTTTCCTGCACGATCTGACAAGCGATCGCCGATACATCTATCCCCACCACATTAGCCGCCCCTCTGACCAGAGCCTCTGCTCCCATTGCCCCTGACCCAGCACAGATATCTAACCAATTTGCACCTTTGACCCGAGTTTGCAAAATATTAAAAATCGCCGCCCTGACCTTACTAGGCGTGGGACGAATCGATAAGTCATCTGGAGTTTTGATAGTGCGTGCGCCGACAATACGAATAGACATCTAAATTAAGTGACTCGCAAAAGATAATCCTTCAATCTGGTCAATGGGAACCATCCAAATTTTGTTTTGATAAGGTCGCCATACAGCACTCATGACGTAGTGATTGCGGATAGAAATAATATGCACATGAGGAATACCAGAAAACTTAGAGCAAGAACGTAAAAAGTCTAAGGTTCTGATTAAGCGACTATGCAAAAATGTTGCCATTTCATCACTACAGTTTTGACGCAGCATCGGTATAACTTGAGGATCGGTGTCACCCCTCAGTTCATAAATAATATGAGTTTTGCCCTTAAAATCAATTTTGCGCGATCGCAGTTCCCATCCGCACAGCACCCCAAAGCCAATCACTGCCATCCCCAAATCAATATGAAAATCACGCATTTGAAATTTCGTGTTACTACTCATATCGGTATGGGTGTTATAGCCCGTCCAACTATGAAACTTCTCTAAATTATCGTCATTAATATCAACGGCTGACCGATAGGGAGAAGTGACAACCCGATTAATTTGTGTGGTTTCTGAAGGCGGCTCTGATGTCATACTGGTCTCGTGAGTGACAGCATCTGTAAGGTCTAAGTATTACAACTCATGACATGCCGTTTACTAGCTGAATGGTTCTATAAGCAGATTAACATTTTTTTAATTAAGTTCTTGGTTAAATTACTCAGAAATGTAATTTCAAAATCCAAACTTAAGCCAAACTTAAGCCAAATTTGGGTCTTAAATCTCACAAATTATTTAAAATGATTCCAAAAAGTTCGCTTAATTACCAACAGTTGCAACCTGTTTTCTTACAGCGGGAGTTGCGACAATATCGGCAAACTTTACTTACTAATATTGGGATTTTAGTCGGACTGACAGCGATCGGTACATTGGGTTATCACTTGATCGAAGGCTGGAGTTGGTTTGATTCTGTCTATATGACAATTATCACCCTTGCTACGATTGGTTATGGTGAAACTAATCCGCTGCACTTGGAAGGACGTGTATTTACGATCGCTTTGATCGTGATGGGAGTTTTGAGTATTAGTTATATTGCCGCTCAGTTTACGGCGGCGATCGCGAATGGTCATATTTACAGTATTTTTCAGGCGAGGCGACAGAAAAAAGCGATGGATTCACTAGATCAACATTACATAGTCTGTGGATTTGGGCGGACGGGGCGACAGATTACGGCTGAGTTTGCGGCGGAGGGCGGTGTTTCATTTGTAGTGATTGATAGCGATCCTGTGGCGATCGAGCAGGCTGAGCTGTCTGGTTATCTGGCGGTGCAAGGCGATGCGGCGCTCGATCACACCTTGTTTTTTGCAGGAATTGAACGCGCTGTTTGTATTGTTGCCGCGTTGCCATCGGACGCGGAAAATCTCTATACGGTGCTATCCGCAAAAACCTTAAATCCTGAAATCAGAGCGATCGCGAGGGCAAGTACCGAAGAGTCGATGCAAAAGCTGCGGCGCGGTGGTGCTGATGAGGTAATTTCACCATATATCACGGGTGGTAAACGCATGGCAGCGGTGGCTTTACGACCGCAGGTGATGGACTTTGTCGATGGCATTATTGCGGGTTCAAATCGATCATTTTATATTGAGGAATATCGCATTGATGCACCTAACTATGTTGGGGTTTCATTGAAACAGGCAAGTTTGCGATCGCAGACAGGAGCTTTAGTATTAGCAATCAGACGTGCTGATGGCGATGTGATTGCGGGACCAGATGGCAGTACCGAAATTTTGCAAGGTGATGTTTTGATCTCCATGGGAACACCTGAGCAATTGAGGGCGCTCAATCAGTTACTGAGTCCACTTTCTAAAAAGCAAAATGTTTTGCGTTTGCCACGAAATAAATGAAGCTAGAATTTATTTCTCCAGCGCGAACTCTTCAGATCGAGATTGCCAATATTATTAATTCAACATTCGAGATTTCTTTAGCGCCTAGTCAAGTTCCGATTAATGCTTGCTATCCGAAGTATGGCGCTCATTACACATCGGCGATCGCACTAGCGATCGCGAATCGGCTAAATAAAAATTCATTGGCGATCGCTGAAGAAATTTGTTTGGAGAATTTAAAAATATCTCCGCAATGGCAAATCGAAGCATTTGGGAAAGGCTGGTTAAATATTTTTTTAAGTGAGCAATATTTGGCAGAAAGTTTATCCGCTTTAGATATTTGGCAGCCTGATGATATTTTGATAAGTTCTGCTGATAAATCGCCTGACGCAACCATGCGATATGCTTACGCTCGTTGCTGTGCATTAATTAGATTGGCAAACAGAACGGTAGATTTTTTACTCACAAATATAGTTTGGGATTTTATAGAACCAGCCGAAATTAGTTTGTTGATGCAACAGTTGGCGATCGCTGATCTTTTAGAAGGACATGCTCATCTGGATAGATCTAAATTATCGCGATCGCTAGCTGAAGTTTTTTTGCAGTTTTATGATCGCTGCCGAATTTTTGGAGTCAGCGATAAAATAGCTTATCGCCGATTATTGCTAATCAGAGTTACACAAAAACTTTTATTAGCGATCGCCCCACTTGGTACTAATTACGCGATCTACTTATAGCGATCGCCATAGCAACATCGCATCACCAAATGAATAAAAACGATATTCTTTAGCGATCGCTTCTTGATATACCGACATTAAAAACTCGCGTCCATCTTTACCTAAAAATGATGACACCATCATTAACAAAGTTGACTTCGGTAAATGAAAATTAGTGATCATGCCATCTAAAACCTTCCATTCATAACCCGCATAAATCATCAAATTAGTTTTGCCCGTAAAAGCTTGTAAATTTGCACTTTCCAGCGATCGCGCGGCAGTACTACCCACGCCAATCACCCGACCACCGCGTGCTTTTGTGGCGATGATTTTGGCGATCGTCTCCTCTGACACATCGCACCACTCGTTATGCATAACATGTTGAGTAATATCCTCAGTCTCGACTGGACGGAAAGTGCCAATACCAACATGTAAAGTCACAAAAGCTTTGTCTATGCCCTTGTCTTGCAATTTTTGAAATAACTCTTCTGTAAAATGTAAGCCAGCAGTTGGGGCAGCAATCGCCCCTGACACCTCAGCATATATCGTTTGATAACGGTCAGGGTCAGCATGGGAATCGGTGACATAGGGCGGCAATGGCAGCGTACCTAGCTGGTCAATAATTTTGTCAAGATTTGCCCCGGCAGGGATATGAAACTGTAACTCGCGCGCTCTTGTCGTGGTCTCAATGCCTTCGACAGTCGCCTTAACATCTTCCGCAAAAATAATCGTGCTGCCAATCGGTAACCGCTTCCCTGGCTTGACCAATGCGAGCCAGCGATCGCTTCCAATCGGCTCCATCAACAATATCTCGACAGGCACACCTGACTGCTTATGCCCATACATTCTTGCAGGAATAACTTTGGTGTTATTAAAAACTAATAAATCCCCTGCTTGCAAAAAATTTGGCAGATCGTAAAAGTGGTGATGCTGTAAATTATGGTCGGCATCAATCACTAATAGTCGCGATGTATCCCTCGGGGTAACTGGGTCTTGAGCAATGCGATCGCTTGGCAAATCATAGTCATAGGCACTCAACGCATAGTCAAGCACAAGTTCGGTCGCAGGCGATGAAGTCATAGAAAAGTTAGATGAGGAGTGACCTTTGAAAATACGGCACTACTGGGATTTTTGATCAAAAATCTAATCAAAAATTCAAGTAAAAATTTGCAGTACTCTTCTAAGTGTTTGATCAAAAGTGGCTAATCTCCAAAAAAATATAAGAAATGTTATATACCAATCGCATAAACAGTGGTATACAGATGGCAGAAGCAACACATATCTTTTGTCTTCTTGCGATTTACCAGAAATATATGTGTCAAAAACATATGGCGATCGCTTTTGCAGATTTTAAATATTTAACGAGGAGTTTATGCAGTATTTAATGACGGATCTTCACCAACGCTTTATTGGCTCATTGCACTACAACAAACCTCTCACTGTTGGTGATGTATTTCGTGCTGATAATACTAAAAGCTATACAGTGGTTAGCATTAACAGCACTCGTAACCAAAGCAAGGATGTCAAGTCAGTGACAGTGATCCCTGTGCGTGAGCCTGTAGCTGCTCATTAATAGACTTACTAACAACGAGTTACTTAAAAATATTCTTGAGTCTGTTTTTCTCTGACTTTAGCAAATCAACCAAGAACTCAAGTTCTTGGTTGATTTGCTAGATCAAGATCAGCCCATGCCGCAAATTGCTTAAAGAAGATGCGTCTATAGAGTTACCTCTTAGATCAATGCGGACAAGATTTCTGAGATTCGCAATTTCGGGTGGCAGGGTAGTTAGCTGATTGTGAGACAAATCTAATTCTGTAATATTTGTAAGATTCCTGATTCCACAGGGAAGGGAACTTAGTTGATTGTTGCCCAGATATAAGTCGGTCAGACTGGTCAGACATCCGATTTCTTCGGGCAGATTAGTTAAATTATTTTTTCGTAAATCTAGTTCTGTCAAACTTGTGAGATGTTTTATTTCTGACGGTAGACTTTCGAGTTTGTTTTCAGATATATCAAGCCATGTCAAAAATTTGAGAAAACCAATTTCGGGCGGCAATTCTTTTAAGCAATTATCGTTGATACCAAGTCTAGCGAGGCTAGATAACTTTTGCAAACCTGAAGGTATATTTTCGATTTGATTCTCGGCTAAATTTAGGACTGTAAGATTTTTTAGCTGCATCACTGCTTCAGGAATTGCTGCAAGCCGATTGCACTCTACATGTAACCAAGTTAGTTGTTGTAAATTAGCGATCGCTTCTGGCAATGTGGTTAGTTGGTTTTCACTTAGATAGAGCCAAACTAAATTTGTCAATTTGCCAATTTCATCAGGAACTACAGTCATTTGCAGTTCACTGAGATAAAGAGAGTTTGCCTCACTGTTTCTGGCTTTCTCAATTTCTTGCAAGATTTCCTGTTCGTTCATTTTGCTATCCAGTTTTTGTTATTTATTCTGTATCTATGGAAATCAGGATGCAAATTGATAACTATTGTTTAACATATCGCTTAGATGGAGACTCAAGCCGTCCTGCGATTTTATTTTTGCATGGATTTATGGGCGATCGCTTCGAGTTTGAGGCAGCGATCGCCACTTTGTCTAAACAGTTTTATTGTGTGGCGATCGATTTGCCAGCGCATGGGCAGACTCAGGTTAATGATCAAATTCTTAGTCAAGATCATTACTACACAATACAGTCAATAGCAGATTCTGTGATTAAATTTTTAGGCTTTCTTCATGTGAACCACTGCTTTTTAGTTGGTTACTCAATGGGTGGAAGATTGGCTTTATATTTAACAATTTATTATCCACAATATTTTGTAAAAGTCATGCTCGAGTCAGTATCCGCAGGTTTGCGTACAGCCAAAGAGAGAAGCGATCGCCTAGCCAAAGATCAACAAATTGCCGCAGAATTAGAAAATTTAGAGAATGCTGGTTTTAATGGCAACTTTAAATTATTTCTGGACAATTGGTATCGCCAACCGATTTTTGCAAACTTGCGATCGCATCCAAATTTTTCGCAGATGCTAGCGCAAAGATTAAATAACTCTCCCATCAAATTAGCTAAATCCTTGCGAAATCTCAGTACTGGGCTTCAGCCGTCATTGTGGAAAGAATTACCCAAAATCAAGATTCCATTACTTTTTGTTGTCGGTGAATTAGATCGCAAGTTTGTCAGCATCAATCAGCAAATGGAACAATTATGTAAATCCTCTAAGCTAGAAATAATTTCTAGCTGTGGACATAACGTTCATTTTGAGAATCCAGATATATTTATTCAAAAGCTTGAAGCTTTTTTTGCTGATGATTGACTAAAAGGATGTGCCGTCCGCTATGCAGACGACACATGTTTGGGGTTTAAGGTATGCTAAGCTGAACCGTCATGAAGACGGACACCCTATTTTTTCAACTATTCCAATCCTTCCACACTCTACTATTCGAGCTAATCGATCGCCCAACCTCAGAAGCCGAAGGATACAAATTTAGCTCAGTCGAAATCAAAGAAAAAGCATTTCGATTTGACGGCATCTTCATGCCCGAAAGTAGAGACAAACCAATATTTTTAGCAGAAGTCCAGTTTCAACCCAAAGAAAACTTTTACTCCGAATTTCTAGCCGAAATATTTCTGTATCTCAATCAATATCGCCCCACCCAAGACTGGCAAGCCGTAGCAATCTTCGCCAGACAAAACTGTGAGCCAGCACCCGATAGATTTTGTCAAGAACTAATTGCTTCGGGACGAATTAAGCGCGTATATCTAGAAGACTTACGGCAAGAAACAAATTCACATGGTATCGAGATTATTCAGCTAATATTAGCGTCAGAAAAGAAAGCACCCAAACTAGCCAGAAAACTAGCTGAAAAAGTCGAGCAAGAAACAAATACCGAACTGAGGGATAACATAGTAGAATTCATAGAAGCAGTATTAGTATACAAATTCCCCAAGTTAAGTCGTCAAGAGGTTGAAGCCATGTTTACACATAGCGATCTAAAGAAAACTCGCGTCTATCAAGAAGCCGTGCAAGAAGGTTTGCAGCTAGGTAAGCAAGAAGGTTTACAAATTGGCGAACAACGGGGTTTACAAATTGGCGAACAACGGGGTTTAGTAAAAGGTCAGTCTGCAATGCTACAACGCCAACTAACCCGAAAATTCGGTAAAATATCTCCAAGTATAAAATCTAAGATTCTTAAACTATCTGTCGCACAGCTAGAGGATTTAGCCGACGCAATCTTTGACTTGCAAACATCTGCTGATTTAAGCGCTTGGATAAAAAAACATTTGGCGCGTTGATAAAGATATGGCTATGGACATATTGGCAATATCACCTCAATTACAGATAGAAATGGCACTGTCTAAGATTTAACTACGACGAACTCAAACGCCTGATTTTACGCATTTATATCTATCCTACCTTGTGTTACTCTTCCCTTCAATAGGCTGTACCTAGCTGCCGACAGACGCAATATTTCTTGAATCTGGGCGATTTGCAGGCGTGAACAGAAGGGATTCAAAAGAAGAATCACGATTACCTAAAGTTTCGTAAAAGAAGAATGAGAATCCATCAAAGGAAAGCTCACGCGCTATTTTTACTTGTCCTTTAATTTGTCGCATATCAACATTTTGAATCCTTAAACCTGTCAAAATTCCAACTGCAACAGGTATTTTTTGACGGATTTCTTGCCATTCTGGACGCTCTAATTCCCTTTTAAAATTATCAATATCATCTCGATATACTTGAACGATTAATTCATCCACAAATCCTAGATAGACCCAGTTATACCAGTCTTGGAGATATTTCTTATATGAGAACTCTCTAGGATTGGGAGATAGCGAGATTAGGCAGTTAGGTTTGACGGCTCTAACTGATTTAGATATCTTTTGCATGACGTTAGTCACTATCCGCGATCGCCATTTTACCCATTCAGTATCATGAATATTTTCAGGTGGTAGCCTACCAAAATGATCTCTTTTATATAAGGCGATCGTGTAGTCATCGTAGCCAAGTTCTACGGGCATTCCAAAATGATCATCCAGTTGAATACCATCCACATCATATTTGGTGACAACTTCTACGATTAAGTCTGTGAGGAGTTTTTGGACTCCAGGATGTGCGGGATTGAGCCAAACCAGTCGATGTTGATCTTTTTCTCCCTGCACAAATACTGTGGAGCCATCTTTGCGATTGGTCGCCCAGTCAGGGTGTCGGCGCAACAATGCTGAACCTTCTTCAGTCATAAAGCCATACTCAAACCAGGGAATGACTGCTAGCTTTTGTGCATGTCCGAACTCAATGGTTTCAGCGAGCATATCCCGATTTTTTATTTCAGGGATGGGATTGATCGCCACACCAAAAGAATTTTCGGCGACTTTACTTGGATAAAGTGTGTATCCACCATTCCAAACCGTGGGATAAATCGTATTAAACTTTAGTCTTTTTAATCTTTTAATTGCTTGTTGAAGACGCTGGGTTGAAAATAAAACATCACTGTCAACATTAGTGAGCCAAATACCGCGCAATTCGCGGTTATTAGTTGGTTTAATTGCGGGGGGAGTATTTGATTGTTCAACTGTGTTGCTAGCTGTATCACTAATGGGAGTTTGAGCCACTGCGCCAAAAGGAAAATTAAAATTGAGTATCAGCGCGATCGCTAATCCTAAGCATATTAAAAACAGCAAACGGAGCCGCGCGAGCCAAGATATAGAATTAATTTTCACTCTAGCAAATACACCTAAAATTTAGGCTTCAATTTTTCTCACGGACTTATTGTATAGCAATCGAAAAACCTATAGAAAAAAAAGGAGAGTTTGCCCACTTTTTTCTATAATTTTTTTGTCTGAGAACCCAGAAAATTACGATTTATTTCTAAAATGGGGCATAAAAAATCAGCAATATCTTTTGGCAAAAGCTCTTTTACAACATCTTGCATGACCAGATAAGTCACATTACAAGCCTCTTGAGCGCCAAACGCGTGCATGATCGTCTGAAACCAATACAAAAACTGCTGTCGCAAAAGCTCGGGATCATCTAACAAGACTGTCATTGCTGAGTGACGCAATACTCGCAATGTGTCTTGCTTCCATTTTTTTCTCATGTCTTCGCCTTTGGGAGACAGTAAGTTAGGATGAGATATTTGAATTTTTGCCAAAACAGTTTCGACAATCTCTTTTTCTATCGCTTTTATGCGTTGATAAGCATCAATTCGTGAGTCAAAAGAGGTGATATAGGTATCCATAAACTGCAATTCATCATCGCTGGCATAGCGACTGTCTGCGTTTATTCCTAATTGTTGCAGTTTGCTTAACATAGTTAAACGATACTCAATTTAATATTAATCGAATTATATATAGCGCTTTTTAAGAAATCAAATTACGGGGTTGTCTTCCTGTCTTTGGCAAGGAGAAAACCCTCTGTAAGAAAATCTACGCCTTTTATTTTATACGGTGAGGAGCTTGAAACAATCAGCCACTTTAAGCATTATTACTAGCGATCGCCCATTTTTTGTTACGATTTTGTCAAACTTGTTAAACATCTATGCGATCGCTCGCCATCGTATTTTGTCATGCTATCTGACAATGATCATATTGAAGGGCTGTTCTCTGAGGCGGCTCCAAACTGGGACTTAAATCGGATTTATGCTGATTTACAAGCTGCTAGTGGCAAAGAAGTTAAGCCATTTGAAAAGGCTTGTTTGCGGGGGTTGTTATGTCGTTATCGACCAGGGCAACTTGCTTTTAAGCTAACTTGGACTTCGGGGGCGCTGCGAGTTGAGCTAAATAAAGGTTTATATCGATCACTTGAGGCGATCGCTAATCAACCGATTAATACTTTGCGGTGGGAAAAGGTTCCTGAATGGCTAGAAGCTAAAGGTTATAAGGTACAACGTCAAAGCCTGAATAATGAATTTTTTCAAGATTATTCAAGAGCAAATTTGGCGGACTGGGGCGAGGCTCCGAATATTCAAACTTTTTATGGACGTACCGAAGAACTCACCAAATTAGAACAATGGATTGTACGCGATCGCTGTCATCTCTTAGCGATTTGCGGCATGGGCGGCATTGGCAAGACGGCGATGGCAGTTAAGTTAATCGAAAATATTCAGTCACAGTTTGATTGCTTTATTTGGCGATCGCTGCGGGGCGCACAACCAACCGCACAATTAATTGCTGACCTTTTACAATTTTTGAATAATTCTCAATCTCCGCAAATAGGTTCCAGTATTTCCGATTTATTAGAAGTTTTGCGCCAAAAGCGTTGTCTAATTGTACTTGATGACTTTGAGGCAACGCTCCAAGATGGGGAATTAGTGGGAGCATATCGACAAGGTTGCGAATTGCATTCAGAATTATTACAGCGTGTGGGTTCGGAGCGTCATCAAAGCTCTTTGATTCTGATTGGGCGCGAACAACCCAAAGAAATCTCTATGAATCAAGGAGAAGATCAGCCAATTCGGTTTTACAAAGTAAATGGATTGCAACGACAAGGTGCTTTTGAATTATTAAGAGCCAGAGGTTTTACAGGTTCGGAAAATGGATTAGAAGCATTAATTCAGCA
This sequence comes from Cyanobacteriota bacterium, assembly GCA_025356295.1. GTDB lineage: Bacteria > Cyanobacteriota > Cyanobacteriia > Pseudanabaenales > Pseudanabaenaceae > Pseudanabaena. The sequence goes on along the minus strand of JANXUJ010000144.1, from coordinate 5,233 downwards.
ATATCGCGGTAATCCTTCCGCTTTACGGATTGTCGCTGGTACGATTCAAGAATTATTTAATGGCAATGTTTCTGAATTCCTAAAACAGACCGCTCTTGCCCTCGGTGATGTATTACGCACCTTACTCTATCAACAGTTTGAGCGCCTCTCTAAGCTCGAAAAAGATGTATTGTACTGGCTAGCAATCAAGCATCGCCCTGTCTCGCTTGCCAATTTGCGATCAGAAATGAACTTGCAAACCTCTGGTTCTGAACTAATCGATGCTCTTGAGTCATTGCGATGGCGATCGCTAATTGAAAAGATCACCGAACAAGAAGAAGTGATGTTCCTGCTAGAGCCTGTGGTTCTTAAATATGTCAATCGTAAATTTGTCGAGGAAGTGAGCAAAGAAATCTCGGCGATCGCGCTGCAACAAAATCTCAAATCGATTAACTTATTACAAAGTCATGTTCTCGTTGAAGATCATGCTCCAGACTCGATTCGGGCGATGCAAATTCGTTTGGTACTTAAGCCTATTAAGGATAAGTTAGCGAAAGCGATCGCCCAAAATAATATTGAACTTGAATCTCTAAGAGAACTTCTGGCTAGCCATTCTCAAAATCAAGCCTCAGAAGCTACAAGTTATACTGAAGTTAATCTCACCCTGATCGGTTTGTGGTGGTAAATTATCACTTAAGAAACCTAAAAGCTTAGGTTTCCCGTACTGCGAGCGACCCAAGCTTCTAAGTTTTAAGATTACTTAGCTTCCATCCAATTTTTACCCGTATGAATATCCACTTCTAACTTTACCGAAAGCTCTACAGCCGATTCCATCGCTGCTTTGATTTTGGGTTGAAGTTCAGCGACTTCCTCAGATGGAACTTCAAACACAAGTTCATCATGGACTTGCAACAATAAACGCGCCTGATATCCAGACAAAAGCTCATTCACTCGCAACATCGCGATTTTGATAATATCGGCACTGGCTCCCTGTATGGGTGCATTAACCGCCGATCGTAATAGCGCTGCTTTTTGGTATCCACCAATGTGGCTAAGCCCGCGAAAATAGCGCCGCCTGCCTAATATAGTTTTCACATAGCCATCACGTTCTGCTTCTGCTTCCACATTTTGCATATAACTAGAAATTTTGGCATAGCGCTGATTAAACTTGTCGATAAATTGCTTAGCAACTTTAACCGATACACCAATATCGCGGCTAAATTTCTGCGCTCCCATGCCATAAATCACCCCGTAATTGATGATTTTTGCCAGACGGCGCTCATCGCTAGTTACTTCTTCTTTCTCTAATAGAAGTTGCGCCGTGACTGTATGCACATCTTCACCCACATTGAAGGCACGCATCAATTCAGGCTCTTGACTTAAATGAGCAAGAATCCGTAGTTCAATTTGTGAATAATCCGCCGCCATTAATATCCAATCTGATTCAGGTAAAAACCCAGCCCTGATGCGTTTACTAAAAGCAGTACGGATGGGAATATTTTGCAGGTTAGGATTAGAACTACTCAACCGCCCTGTCGATGTCACAGTTTGATTAAAATCTGTATGCACACGCCCAGTTTTGGTTTGAATCAGCGATGGCAAAGCATCGACATAGGTAGATTTTAGCTTGGCAAGAGTCCGATTTTCAAAAATTGTATCAATCAGTGGATGATCACCTTCTAATTTATTAAGAACGGCGACATCAGTGGAATAGCCTGTAGCACTTTTACGCGATTTTTTGATGAATTTTTCACCTAAAAGTTCCAATAAAATTTCGCTGAGTTGTTTGGGAGAATTAAGATTAAACTCTTTCCCTGCTTGAGCATAAGCGGCGATCGCTAAAGCATTTAAATCTTTCTCTAATTCCAGAGAAAATACACCCAAATATTCTTTGTCGATTTTGATTCCACGCCATTCCATCTCAGCTAAGATTGGCTCTAACGGCATTTCCACATTTTGGAACAAATCCCAAAGTTCAGGTATTGCGGTTAGTTTTTTCTGCAAGATTGGCACAAGGTGATAGGTAATATAAGTATCCATCCCACAATATTGGGCAACCGATGGAATTGGGATTTCAGCGATTGACTTGCGCTTACCCACTAGAGTTTTATAACTAACGGTCTGTATCTGGAGCAAGTCCATCGCCAGATCATCGAGCTTATGACTAGCTTCAGGATCGATCACATAACTAGCGATCATTGTATCGAATATCACACCTGCTAGATCGACTCCAGATGCTTTGAACATCAAGCGATCGAACTTGGCATTCTGTAAATATTTGGGATAGCTAGCATCTTCGAGAATTGGTTTGAGAACTTCTCGCACCTCTTCCCATTTCAGGTTTTGCCCTTCACTATGACTTAAAGGAATGTAAGCAACTTCCCTAATTGAATCTCCCCAACAACAGCCAATTCCGACTAATTCCGATTCAAATGGATTAAGCCCTGAGGTTTCTGTATCCCATGCCACAGGTTGCTTGCTATTGCGGAGAGTTTCAGCGAAGTTTTCTAATTTAGCGATCGCATCAATAATCTGCACATCCAACTTTACCGAAGCAGAAGCGGCGATCGCCTGATCTGCTTCTTGCTTCGCAAAGTCAAACCACAACGCCTCATCTTCGCCAAGCTTATTTTTTGGCAAAGAATCAAGACTTCTGCTCTCCTCTTTCTTAGGAAGAGGGGCTGGGAGTGAAGGCTTATCCTCATAATTTCCCGATAATTTAGCATGAATCTGCTCAACTCTATTCACAAAAGCTTTCAGTTCAAGCTTTTCCAGTAAAGGAACTAGCTCTGACTTATCAAAACCAGTTAATTTGCAATCTGCGATCGCGATCGCCAGCGGCACATCTATTTTGATAGTCGCCATAAACTGTGAATGTCTCGCATCTTCAATTCCATTTTCTAATTTGACTTTGACTGCTCCCTTCATCTTTGGCAAAGCTGCTAAAATGTTTTCTAAATTGCCATATTCTTCAATTAATTTAATCGCCGTTTTCTCACCAATTCCCCTCACTCCTCGAATATTATCCGAAGCATCTCCACAAAGCGCCTTATAGTCTACTACCTGTGTAGGTAATACCCCTAGTCTTTCTTTCACTTGATCAGCATGGTATTCGACAATCTTATCTTTTTGACCTAAGTTCAGTACCGAAATGCGCTTATCCACATCAATTAACTGGAACAAATCGCGATCGCCACTTAAAATTTTGACAGTATATCCCTCTGCACTTGCTACTTGAGATAGAGTTCCCAATACATCATCCGCCTCAAAACCCGCTTGGGTAATTGCGGGTAAATTCATTGCTGCTAAAACTTTCTGTAAATTTTGCATATCGGGAATAAAACTTTCAGGAGTTTCAGAACGATTGGCTTTGTAAGTATCATCGATTTCATGGCGAAATGTGGGTACGGCGAGGTCAAAAGCGATCGCCACTGCGGTCGGTTTTTCGCGATCGAGCATCTCGATCAATGCTTTTAAAAAGCCAAAACAAATGCTAGTCGGGATTCCTGTCGAAGTTCGCAAACCACCTTCAGGATGTTTGCCAAAAGCGTAAAAAGCTCTAAATGCGAGAGAATGTCCGTCAACGAGTAAAAATGTGGGATGAGTTTGTTCGCTTAAATTCATGGTACTTGATTTGAAATTCTTGAAAATTTGGATGATCGCTAGATTAATTGATTTTAAGATTAAGACGGACGGACTAAAGCATACTCGCTAATTCTCTGGTTTAAGGTCGCGTTCCATTAATCCTTCAACTGCTTGCTGTAAGGTGATTTTTCCTTGCAGTAGGCGATAGACATAGCGTGAAACGGGAACGCTAATTTTTTCCCGATCGCTAATTTCGATTAACACATTAGCCGTATTGACACCTTCAGCCGTACCTTTAATACTAGAAATTGCCTCTTCTAGGCTTTGACCCTGCGCGATCGCATAGCCGACTTGATAATTGCGACTCAGATTACTATTGCAAGTTGCCAATAGGTCGCCTAAGCCCGATAAGCCCCAAAAAGTTTCAGGTTGCGCCCCAAAATAAACACCAACCCGAATAATTTCAATTAGCGATCGCGTAATTAGTGCCGATTTCGCATTTGTACCCAGATACAAGCCATCACAAGCGCCAACTGCGATCGCAATCACATTTTTGAGAGTGCCGCCCAGTTCCACGCCAATGGGATCGGAATTTGTATAGACTCGGAAATTTCTCGAAGCAAAAATATTCTGGATAAACTGAGCCGCGAGATCATCAGTACTTGCCACCACAGTCGCCGCAGGTTTACCCGCCATAATTTCTTGAGAGAGATTTGGTCCCGATAAAACTACCAGTGGATGATCAGGGATCAGCGATCGCCAAATTTGCGAAGGTGTTTGTCCAGTGATCGGTTCGAGTCCCTTTGTGGCACTGACCAAAACTGCATGGGATAACAAGTTAGCAGTTTGTAATTGTTCAGCGATCCCCCTCACCCCATGCATCGAGACTGCCGAGATAATCGCATCACTGTTTCTAACTGCTTCGGCTAGCGAATACTCACTCTGCCGTGACCAGACTTGGACATGATGCTCATTTGTTTTTACTAGACTTGCTAGCGCCGATCCCCAAGCACCCGCGCCAATAATTGTGACATTTTTCATGGGCAGGACTCTCTAATCGTGACGGTGATATAATAGCTTGCAAAAGCCTCTATTGCTGAGATAGACTTTCCGCTCAATTCTTGATAACGGCTGACCAAAATGATTGAAATGAAAGTAGCGGGAATTGCAATTGATGCCGTCAGTCGTAATCCTATCGTCTTACTGCGAGATACTTTAGAACGACGAGCATTGCCGATCTGGATCGGTGAATCTGAAGCCAAAGCAATCATCGGCGCTTTAGAAGGTAAACCTTTAGAGCGTCCCATGACTCACGATCTTATGCTTAATTTTTTGGACGCATGGGGGATAACTGTTGAGCGAATAGTCGTTCATGCTCTCAAAAATAGTACTTTCTATGCGGTGATCACGATTTCGCAGGGAGATGTCAAAAAAGAACTTGATGCTCGTCCAAGTGATGCGATCGCGATCGCAGTTCGGGCAAAATGTCCGATTTGGGTGATGGAAGAGGTAATCCTCGAAGCTTCAATTCCTGTTAATCAAGATGCAGACGAAGCCGAAAGAAGAGCATTTCGTGAATTTATATCGAAGCTTACACCCGATCAGTTAGTTAAAAAAAGTGGACTTGAAAGTAATTAAAAACCCAAGTTTAGAAGCGTGTGTCGCCCGC
>JANXUJ010000138.1 GCA_025356295.1 Cyanobacteriota bacterium | reverse complement strand
GATGCAATTCAGAAAACCTTAAATCCTGCAATCAATGACTTGAGTTTCCGTCCCCTTGCGGGGTAATGGGTGTGAAACTATAGCGACAAGAGCTGATGGAGCCAGTTTGAAAAGGGTTTCCGTCCCCTGGCGGGGTAATGGGTGTGAAACGTTCGCAACGTAACATACTTTGGAATCATAGTAGAGTTTCCGTCCCCTTGCGGGGTAATGGGTGTGAAACTCTGTTTATTTAGTAAGTTTATTAAACCCAACTGAAACAGTTTCCGTCCCCTTGCGGGGTAATGGGTGTGAAACCCCTCACATTTTTGAGGCTTACACAGTAAAGCTTTTAGTAGGGTCGATCTCCATAGGTCATTTATATAGTCAAAAAACTTGCCAAATTTGCAAAAAAACGACAAATATAGAAGCCGAAACCCTTATGGAGAGCGTGACCTCCAGAGGTCAACGTAATAATGCGGTTTTCAAGGTTCTTGCTACCTATGGAGGTAACTGTGAAAACTATAACGGCTAAACCGAGTTTTTGTCCAATTTTATAACATTAAATTATGTAAAAACTAGGTGGCGGTGCTGGCGGATTGCTGCCAACAGTCAGAGACTTAGGCAAAGCATCCGACGGTATCCAGTATAACCGCACATTATCAACCTCAGGCTTAACTCGTTTTTTGATCTTTTCATGCAATTTTTTCATCTCATCTAAACCTATAAAGCACTCAAACACACTTTCTTGCACCCGCCGCCCATGCCCTTCAAGAAAATTTGATAACTTGAGACGGCGCTTATCATCGGCAATATCGTAAACCACCAAAACTAGCATTTAGTCATTCCTGCAAAACGACTCATAGGGTGCTTCGCCTAGCAAAGCCGACCGATACCGCCAGATCTGATGCTGAATCACCCGTCGATACGAAATTTTTTCCTTGAGGTCAGCATAAACGATCTGTAAAGAGATCCGCTCCTCAAAATGCTTGAGAAATACTCGCCTTGCCGCATCAACCAAGTAAATGCCACCATCCTTGTCTGGATAGGTAAAATCAGTCGGTCTCAGAATTTTTTTGTTAATTAGATTCATCACCAATGTATCAACCACAGGCGATCTAAACTCCTCCATCAGATCAAAAGCCAAATGCGTCTCCTTGCGATCTGACCTATGTAAATTCCCTAGATATGGGTTCAAACCCTCCGCCAAGATCAAACTCAAAACATTGTTATAAAGCAATGTATAACCAAAACTCAGCAACGAATTAACAGGATCTTTCGGCGGACGGCGCGTTCTCCCCGTCAAACTAAAACCCTCATTCGTAATCAACAGCCCCAACGCCACAAAATAACGACTTGCCGCAATCCCCTCATAGCCCCGCAAACTTTCCAAACTTTCAGCCGTCTCCACAGACTCAATATCTGTTGTAATTCCCGCGATCGCTGTCGCCACATCCTCTAACTGCCGCTTGCGATTTAGCCGCAACAACAACTGCTTCGAGTTCATCAACTTCCCCCAAACGATCGCCCTAGCCGTTGACCGTTGAAAAGCGACATCCAAACGCTTTTGCCACTGCGCCTCCTCAGAAGTTAGATCGCAAAACTCCGAATTCCATAGCTGCCCCTTATATTCCCCCATCTGCGTCAAAAAGATCACAGGAATTTTTGCATCTAAACAAGCCGTGATCGCGCCACTGGGCGATCTGCCTAACTGCCATCAAATGCGATCGCCCAGGACGATAGGCAAAACTGCAAGACTCAAACTGCGGCTCTAGCAATGGATGCAGAATATTTAATAGGGCATGTTGGACAATGCGATCGCGAACTGTCGGGACACCAAGCTCTCGCCATCCTCCAGCTTTCTTAGGAATGAATAACTGCCGCAATGGCATCGGCTGATAATTTCCAGAAGCTAGCGATCGCCTCAGTTGACTTAAATAAGCGTCAGCATTCTTAGCAAAATGAGCCACAGTTTCGCGATCGACACCCGCACATCCATTTTTCGCTGCAACCCGTTCCCATGCAAGCTGAAAGTTTTCTGAACTTAGGAATTTCTCTTTAAAATTCTGCATTAGTGAAGGAGGGATAAAGTAGGAAGGGGGAAGGTCGAAAAAGGAAAATTTAAGAATTCAATCTTAAAGGCGAAAAATTAAAGAAAGAAGAATGAAGTTAAGAGTTAAACTCTCGGTTGTTACAGAAATTTTATATCTTTTTCAATTCTTTGCGTTTTCTTCCCTCTTCGAGCTTCATTCTTCCATCTTTCCCAGTCGTCCCCTTGCGGGGTGTTGGGCGTGAAACACTTTGCAAGAGGTAGAAGACCTTTTTGCAGTAAAGGAGGTTTCCGTCCCCTTGCGGGGTGTTGGGCGTGAAACTAAAGAACAATATATAGACGTTAAAATTATTGATATTTCAAAGTTTCCGTCCCCTTGCGGGGTGTTGGGCGTGAAACTCGCTTGGTTTTAATAGCCTCGACATCCCTAACGTTGCCAAGTTTCCGTCCCCTTGCGGGGTGTTGGGCGTGAAACGAGTCGATGGAGAACCTCCTTGAACGGCAGGATATCAAGAGTTTCCGTCCCCTTGCGGGGTGTTGGGCGTGAAACTTTGGTGCAGGCGTTGCTTTGTCAATTAGTGAGAAAGTCGATGTTTCCGTCCCCTTGCGGGGTGTTGGGCGTGAAACAACATTGACTTGAACACGGCGAACAGTTTAGTAACCACAGTTTCCGTCCCCTTGCGGGGTGTTGGGCGTGAAACTTTGGTTTCTCCTATCCGCAACTTTGGAGATGCTACCTTGGTTTCCGTCCCCTTGCGGGGTGTTGGGCGTGAAACACCTCACATTTTTGAGGCTTACACAGTAAAGCTTTTAGTAGGGTCGATCTCCATAGGTCATTTATATAGTCAAAAAATTTGCCAAATTTGCAAAAAAACGACAAATATAGAAGCCGAAACCCTTATGGAGAGAGCGACCTCCATAGGTCAACGTAATAATGCGGTTTTCAAGGTTCTTGCCACCTATGGAGGTGACTGCAAAAACTATAACGGCTAAACTCAGTTTTTGTCTAGTTTAATAATATTAAATTATGTAAAAACTTAACAACAATCAAGCCACGATAATTAAATCATCCCACTTTTTGCAAACCGTAATTAACCTAATAAAGACTTTTCGATATTAATCAGCGATCGCCCAATCCCCATCGCACTTTCTCGAATCTTTGTAGCCAACATCGGCTGTTTATTCATCCCACAACGCGATCGCTCAGCAACTGAAAAGGTCTCGCCCTCTGCCCAAAGGCATCCGCACTGCGTTTTAGAGTTGCCTCTAACTTCGCCGCCGAAGCCATCACCTCAATCGGTCTAGTAATACTCAACGCCAGAGAAATCGTTTCAATAGCACTAGCAGTATTTTCTAAAGACACACTCAAATCTGTCCAATCAGAGCGATCGGACAATTCTCCATTAGTAGGAATCTCATTCCTTAACAGATCAGCCAAAGCCTGTCCATTCCCCATCTCCGTAAACCTTGTGGTCGCTGTAATCCAATCAATCATCGAAATAAATTCTGATAAATCAATCACAGGCGCAATCTCCTCCGTAGTCAAGTCTAACGCCCCATAGTAAATTGCCTCAATCGATACATTCTTTGCCGCCTTGAAATAAGCCGCAAATAAAAATACTAGAAAAGGTAGCGATCGCAATCCGTGAGTAATGTCAAAAATAACGCTTTCCCCTTCAGGAATCTCCGCCGCAATAATCTCAAAAGTTTGCCACATCTCCCCCGTATCAGTTCCTGTAGGAATATCCAGAGCCTGAATCCTTGGATCGCTGTGAAGATTTACTAATTTTGACCATGTGTTTAATTTTGCCTTCTCCGTCACACAAACAATCATGCGATCAAATTCACAAAACTGCACAAGCGCCTCTGCAAATACACCACCTGTATAGGATTGATTGCGATCGCCAAAACTATATTTTGTTTCACGTAAACCGCGATCGCCCAAAAAAGTAACAATAGTCGTCATGAATTACCCATTTCTTATTAACTATATAAATTTTAGGCAGTACCGCCGAACAATCCCTCTAATCTAAACGTTCACTCGCCTTCAAAAAGGCACGTTTAGCCACCATTTTATTCTTACGATTGGTATAACGCCTAAAACTTCGCACATCGCGATGACGAGTCAACTCCATCGCCAAAGAAGGATCTAGCTCATACTTCACAATCAAATTCGTCGCAAACGTATGCCGCCCACGATGCGAATGCAAATCAATCCCCGTCTTCTCCGCCAAATCATCCATCACATGTCGAATTCCCCAATAAGTTAACCGCTTACCCTGACTACGATTAGAGCAAGACACAAACAAAGGGTTTTCAGGTGACATCTCTCCTTCTTGCTCTTTTCTCCAAAGCAAATAAGCATCTAAATCTTGAATACCCAACTTCGTCAAAGGTACTTCTCCCTTACTATCCCACTTCGCTTCTTTAATCACCAATTCGCCATTCATATAATCCTCAACATTGAGACGACAAACCTCCTCCGCTCTCAAACCATGCAACAATACCAAAAATAAAGCCCGATCGCGCAACATCACCTTACTCAAGGCGATCGCCTCATAAATCCGCAACACCTCTTCATCTTCCAAATCCTTAGCCACAGGGTCAGGCAATCGCTCCTGCTGAATGCCAATCGTCGGATCGGCAACCACATATTCCGACAGCAACATCCATCGATAAAAAGACTTCAGAGTTCGCAGCACCCGATTCACCGAACTCAGTGCTAGCTCACGCTCCTTCAGCAAAAAAGTTTTAAACTGCGTCACTTTACGGCGACTCACATCCATCCAAGCGAGATTGCACCAATCCATAAAAATCCGTAAGTCAGCTTGATAAGCCTTACGACTTTTGGGTTGTAAAGACCTGGACGCTAAAAACTCATCAACTCTTGCTTGGCGCAAGTCTGAAGTAGCGATCGCTCTGGGCGATTCACCATAAACAACTAAAATTGGCTCTGGAATAGACATAGCAGTATCACTTAAAGTAGTTTACAAAGTACCATTAGCAACCGCTATCTCTAAGTGTAGTGTTGGAAGATGCAAAAAAACGATCGTTTTCAAGATTGAAAGCCCAATTCGTCTTAGATTTATCTTAGAGCAGATAATTGACTATTATCTGCTATTAAATTTAAATGAATAAATATTTATACTTATTGTGACTAACGAGTTTTCAAGGTTTCAGGGCTTTGCTTGGTGCGTTGCGATATATTGAAGGGGTATTTGTCCGTTAGTTAGTTGTCGTCATGCAAAAATGGTTTAATACCGCTGGTCCTTGTAAGCCTGACATTCACTACATGCTGTCAGCGACTGAGCGCTTGCCTGAAATAAAACAGCTAATTGCTCAGGAAAACTATTTCGTAATCCATGCGCCAAGGCAGGTAGGTAAGACTACGGCAATGCTGACACTTGCTCAAGAATTAACGGCTAGTGGTCAATATACAGCAGTGATGTTGTCTCTGGAGGTGGGGGCGGCTTTCTCTGATGATTTGGGAGCAGCTGAACTGGCTATTTTAGGGGAGTGGAAGCAATCGATACGGTATCGTTTGCCCAAAGATCTGCAACCTAATGAATGGTTAGATGCTGAAGCAGGAGCAAGAATTGGGACAAACTTGAGCAACTGGGCAGAACAATCATCTCGTCCGTTAGTGGTCTTTTTAGATGAAATTGATGCTTTAAGTAATGAAACTTTAATTTCGGTGTTAAGACAAATCCGATCTGGGTTTCCAAATCGTCCACAGGGATTTCCTCAGTCAGTTGCTTTGGTGGGGATGCGCGATGTACGGGATTATAAGTATGCGTCAGGTGGAAGCGATCGCCTAAATACTTCTAGCCCTTTTAATATCAAAGTGCGTTCCTTTACTTTGAGTAATTTCACTATTGAGGATGTAAGAAATCTTTATCAGCAACATACGGATGCGACGGGACAAGTATTTACTCCTGAAGCTGTTGATTTAGCTTTTCATTTGACACAGGGTCAGCCTTGGTTGGTTAATGCGATCGCTAAGGAAATTGTGGAATATATTACGAAAGATACATCTATTTCCATTACTGCTGAGTTAGTGAATCAAGCGAAGGAAATACTGATTAAGAGACAAGATACGCATCTGGATAGTCTTGCTGAGAGATTAAGGGAAGATCGAGTCAGAGCAGTGATTCAGCCTATTCTCGCTGGGCAGGAACTACCAGATGTGCCACAGGATGATATTCGCTACGTTTTAGATTTAGGGCTTTGTACTAACGAAAATGGTTTGGCGATCGCTAATCCTATTTATCAGGAAGTGCTTCCTAGAGTGCTTGCCTATGTAACTACTGCTTCTATTGGGTATCTTCAACCAATCTGGCTTAGTGAGCAAGGTGAATTTTTGCCCGATCGCTTGTTGGAAGCGTTCTTATTGTTCTGGCGGCAGCATGGAGAGCCTTTATTTAACAGTACACCCTATCCTGAAATTGCGCCTCATATTGTATTGATGGCATTTTTGCACCGTGTTGTTAATGGTGGTGGCACGTTGGAAAGGGAATATGCCATTGGTTCGGGCAGAATGGATATTTGTTTGCGCTATGGGAAAGTGACTTTGGGTATGGAGTTGAAAGTTTGGCGAGACAAGAAATCAGATCCGCTCAAAGAAGGATTGCAACAATTGGATAAATATTTATCGGGGTTGAGTTTGGATACAGGGTGGTTGGTGATTTTTGATCGCCGATCTGGTTTGCTGCCGCTATGCGATCGCACTAC
>JANXUJ010000112.1 GCA_025356295.1 Cyanobacteriota bacterium | reverse complement strand
GAAAAAATATCGCAGGATTGCGAAGTAAGTTATAGATTTTCTCCCCTGGACGAGAACCCACGCGATCGTTTGACCATGCACGGACTTCTTTAGCAGATGCGGCAATCACAAAATGATTCAGCCCTGCATCTTTTACAAATTGTTTGGCTGCTTCTGTTTGCTGCTCTACAAGAGCGTTGGTCGGTGCAATATAAATAGCATTGCGATCGCGATTATGTAGCAATACAGATAAACCTGCTTTGGTTTTACCTGTCCCCGTAGGCGCGAGATCCATGATGATGTCATGATCGCGGGATTTTTCAAATACATCGACTTGGTGCTGCAAAGTATGTCCTAAAAATTTTAACTCTTTGGGAGGTTCGCAACTAGCCATGCTTTTAGGTTCAAGTTCAATTGTGATGGGGCTAGACATTTTAAGTACTCCCTCCCAAAAAATGAGAATTTGCAGGAATTGTATAATCACCCATCCGCCAAGCTGCACCCTGAAAAACAAGGTTTCTGATTAGCGAGACAGGCGGAATGGAAAGTAAGTCAAAGGATAATAGCGATAAATTTTTAGGCAAATCAGCAGTGTTTAAAAGCGTTTGGCAAGAATGTTCACCATCAGGCAGATAGTTCACTGCATATTCATCGAGAATGCGAACTCTGACTTTGCTCATAAACTTACCAACGCGAATATATTCGGGTAACTCGCGATCGCCAAAAATCAATGTATGAAAACAATTACCGCGATCAATTAAACGCAGTCTGCCAGTTTGCGGAAAGTTACTGGGGCGAAAAGAACTAATTTTTTGTCCTTGCCGCCATAGTGGTAAATCTTCCCGCGAAGTCGCAACTCGATTATTAGTCATCGCATACCAATAGGAATCAGAAAGAGCATTAAAACGCTCAAATCGAAACTTCACATTGCCATCGGCTGACCATGCTGGCAAGACGTAACACTCATTAGCTAACGGGGTTAAGTCTTCGCGATAAGTTGGTTTACCCGTACTTGTTCCCGTCAAGCGATAAGGCGATCGCGCCCAACCTAGCGCATAGGCAAGGGCATAATTTCCGATTACGCCTTCGGTGTAGTAACAGTCCGACAACTCTCTGGAAGAGAAGAAGATCGGTTCGGCGCACCATAGTTCAACCAGTCTGGCTTTTTGGAAGTTGACAACGGGAGTTTCTGGTTTAGTCAGTAAGCTTAACTGTTCATTTGCATTACGAGGCATGGGTTAGCCTCCTGCTTCATTGTCTTTAGCCTTGCCTTTACCTTTGGCTTTTTTCTCCGCAGGAGGATGACGGAATGGTTCATAAGAAGCATCAAGACGTTTCAAGAAGATTTCACGCTCATCTTCTGACCAATGACGATCGACATCTGCAACCAGTTCAGTTACTTCTGTATCAGTCAGTTTCACGGAGACACCTCGCTTATTTGTCCAACTAGAGATAACTTGTTTGGTGACATCAGCGATCGCTTGTTCTGCAAATGGATGCTCAAGGGCTTTACCTGAAGCTGTAAACGCATCATGAACCGACTGCACCAACTCCAAAGAACTGGGTAACTCGGCGATACCGCCAAAAATGCCAAGGAGCTGATTTTCCATGCGACCAACACGGCTAGATACAGCGCCATAGCGACTGGTTAACAAGATATTGCCAACAATGTAGCGCATCTCATCGGCAGTAACATCTTTGAGCGTCACTACATCTAGAAAATGCACACTAGGCTTAATGTATTCACTGGTATTTAATGCCGTTGAAGCATTCCCTTTTTCATCGCGCATTGTGCCAGTTTCATAGATTGCGTTAATCGTGCGATCGCCAATCAGATTGGAAGCTGGTAACAAACTAAATGCATCTTCAGTCCAAATTCGGCTTTTTTGCGCTCCACCTCCACCCGCAGCAAATCCATACAGGAAGCAATCTACACACATTTCACAAGGGGCGTTTGTGTTTAAAGCGCAGAGAGTACCATCCTTACTTGGATACAGCAGAGATTCAGCACGAAGAAATTCTCGACCTTTGCGGCGTTCGGGCGCGACTTGTTTGCGTTTAGTCATGACGAGACGCTGAATAATATTGGGGTCAGTTTCTCCTGCTTGCACAAACTCACGACAAATAGGTTCTCCAGTGCCTTCTGTCCGAAAAATTGTTTCAGATAGCGTAGTTCTCAACACAACTAAACCAATGGTGCGACCTTTTGGGAAGTTCTCGTAAGTGCTAGCAAGAAATTTAGAAAGCTTATCAACAGACATGGAAATCTCCTTTATGCAGTTTTAGTATTGTTTTCGGTTTCGGTCTTCGCTCTTTGGATGCGTCTAGCTTCTTCTAAAAAGAAAAGATAGGCAGCTTCTAGCGTTTTTTGATCGGCTAAAAACTTCTCAGGTTTGCACTGATACACATCTTCATAGAGCGATCGCAACACGGCATAGTAATTCTTGATTTGTTCAAACTTCGTATTACCAACGCCATGCTCACGAATGCGATCGAGGCGTGTGTGATAGCTCTGAACAAGCGCAGCAAAAACCACATCTAGAGGCATATGTGACTTTAAGCCACGAATTGCCGATACCATTGCCCCAAAAGGTTCGATTGATGAGGTGCGCTCATAGGAACTACCCCATATCTTCGCTTCTGCGGCAAGTAATGTCGCTTCTTTGAGATAAACCGTCAAGGCATTATTTTGTTCAGGCATAAGACTCTCCAATAAAAGGTATAACGGTTCACGAATACGACCCCAGTTAACCGCCAAGTTCGGCGTATCCTGTTCGCGCAAAATCCAACGCAGCAGTACATAGTAGAGACTAAATGGCTGTGCTGTGGCACGGGCTAAGTCATATAAACAGTCGTCAAGTTTATTTAGACTTGAGACAGCTAAGGCTAATTTCCCTAGACATCTCAGGCGATCGCGTATTTCTAAAGCCTCCTCATAGGTGTAGTTTCCCGATCCGAGCAACCCACCAAAAGAGCTTGGAATTCCTTCCACTCGTCCAAATCCATCGTGCAATGATTCCACTTGCATACCCGAACTCAGAATAAATGGAAACCCAAAATCAGGGGCTAAAGAGAGTTCTAACGCTAATCTCAATGACTTGAGGATCGCTAAAGATGCATTGGTATCTCCCCAAGTTAACGGTATAACAACATTTGTATGTACAAAATCAGGACGTTTGGGAAAAGCAAACCCAACTACCTTATTTGATTGAAACTCCATCACATTGTCGCGATAAAGCTTTAGTTGATCTACGCTAACTGTGCCGCCTTCCGTATTTGTTGCAGATTGATCTCTAAGCCAATCTCGCCAAATTCGCAGCAATTCGGGGCATGACCCTTTAGGTAATGATAAATGCAAATAAAATGGTGGATCTTTTTTGACAGCAGGAAAGAATGCGCCAACGGTCATTAATTGATAACCTAGAGAAGTCATTGGATCGGCTTGTCTCCTGGGATCGCCATTCATCCCACCTGGCAAACGATTAGAAAAAACTTGAACTTTAGTCCCAATAGGCATAGAAGCCACATCGTCAGTTTCGCCATAAGTCGAACCTAAAGAGCATCTTTGGCGGGGATTAGCATTTACATAAGCGTCTAGTTCTTCATCTCCCTTGAGAACACTTGCTACTTGCCAGTTTAGAGTTCGATTTACTGCATCAATAATTTCCTCTGAAACATCAGAACCTTTCTGTTCCTGAAGGCTATTTTTTCTTAACTCTAAAGAATCTCGAAGCGCGGCGATCGCCCCATCTATGCCAGTTGTAACTGCTTTAGCTGCAAATAGCGATCGGGCATATTGAGCATCAAACGGCTCTAATGAAAGTCTTTGAGCTTCAGATAAACCCGTATGTTTAGCGATCGCATCCCATACTTGTACTGTCGAAAGTTCTGGCTCTACCTGTCGATAACTTAAGTAAGCAGATTTTAACGCTTCTGACAGCCCAAACTCTTCTGCATTACTTACAGGTAATAAGCCAACATTAGCCGCTTTAGTAAGAGCTTCTTCTCCAGCTTTCTCACCACCCCATTTTTTGACATCAGTTTGCACTTTATCTAACTTAAATCCCGCTTTTTTCTTCTCTAGCTGTGCCACCACAACGCCCAAAACCTCATCAAGATTATGTTGCACCGCATGAGCCGAAATTTTAATACCGTCCTTAGTAGCTTTGACTAATTGATCGATATTTCCACCAAAAACGCTATCGATTTTAAATTGCCAACGAGCCGCAATTTCTGTAGTTAGATCGCCAGTAGGAAAGGTTCTACCTTCAAAAATAATATGATCAGGAAATATCGATAAAGTTGTTAACCCTTTCTCAGCAAGCACCTCTTCACAAGCACCTAAAAGCAAAGCCGTAATATAGCCCCGATCTTGAGAAATGCTTACCTTAAATAATTTGCTGGATCTGCCAAAAGCAACAGTCAACTCATTTTCAATTTTCCGAAAACGTTCTTTCTCAGCAATACCCAAGTCAAATAAATCTGCTGCAATTAAAATAGCGGCGATTCTTCTAATCATCGGATCTTCTGGCAAAAATAGCGCCCCATCACTAGCATTGTGTCCAGAGTGACGCTCAATCAACTTTCTAGCTAATTCTAAATCGTCATCATTCTTGATCAGACTAGAAACACCTACTCTGTAAAGTTCTTGCTCCAAAAACTCACGATTTCTAGCTAAAGTTTTGACATTGCGCCCTTTATCATCAAGCTTATTCAAATCATGAACAGCCGTAGCAGCGAGTAAAACAGCCCTTTTATCGTCAGGTATCTCTGCAATCCGACTAACCGTAAGTACAAATTGACAAGCAGAATCAAAATGTTGTGCAAGTGTAGTTCCTTTTCTTACACCATGCTGATGATGGCTTCCATGAATTTTATAAAACTCAGGACGAATCTCGCTAAAGTATCGCTCCTCTAGAGTTTTTGGCGGTCTGCCTAATAACCTTGACATAAACTCACATCCTCATAGTTTAGATTTATGCAACATCGTCATAGCTTGCTATATCACCGTCTTCATCAGGTAAGCATTGCCATTTAAGCTCTTGAATCAATTGCTTGAAACGCAAGATCTCTTTTTTACAATTCTCAATCTGCTCAAAATACTCAGTGATTTTGCGATCGATAAATGTCATTGAGTAATTCATACCTGTCACCTCAAGTAACTTGATACTTGAAGCGTAGCACACAAATATGTTTAGTTAACAGTACAGCTAAAAATATTTATTTTATTCGCTGGTCGTGTATAATCTGTAAGCAGCATATAGCAAGCCTTATAAACCCTAAAGGGATTGAAAATAGTTGACCGTCCAGGCTGATGCTGCCATTTAAACTAAGCCCTAATAGGGATCGATAATTCATAAACTCACATCCTCATAAATCTCGGAAAGCGCGATCGCCAAATCAATCGACTGCAAATACAAGCTCTTTGATCAATATCGCGTACTCAATTACTAAGACTATAAAGGCGCAGCTTGATTCAACCTATCTGCCAACGCCAGAATAATCACCCCATTCCAAACTTGAACACAAAAACTAGTAATTTCTGTGGATTTCAATCTGCTTGTCATCTTATTTGTGACCAAATATTTACTGATTAATTTTAAAGGCATTAAGTACGCTAAATCTATTAATAACTAACCTAAATTTATTAGATATACTTTACAAATTAATTTTTGTCCGTAAAAATCTATAAACAGATGATTACACGGAAAATACAATAAAACAAGGGTTACATCGATTAAAGTGTCCGTGTATTTTAATTCAATAAAAGTATATTTTATGCTTACAATGTAGTTAAAATAATTTCAAATATAATTTAAATATAAATTTTAGGGGAAGTAAAATGAATTTTAGTAGTCCTGAACATACAAGAAATGTATGGGGACAGATTGAAGAAAATTTGCGCGATCGCCATAAGCTTAAAGGTGCAAGATTTCTGGGGAATAACAAGTTTTCATCAAACTCTATTGAATCTCTTCTTGATTCTTTAGCCGATAACTTAGCGCAGGTTGGAACAGTTTCCATTGATAGATTAAATAAAAGGTGGGGCGATCGCCAAAATCGAAACTGGGTGAAAATCATCACCTTTGTATTATCGGAATACGCTTATTACAATGATGCAGAAGGTGGTTTTTGGGACAACCTTTTTGTAAGATTGCAAATTAGCAACACTCAAGGAATAAAACAAGCTTTTTACAATATCCTCCAAGAAGGTTTTGATTTACTCGGTGTGGTTAAAGCTAAAGGAGGCTACAAATATCTTTCGACACTATATTTACAAAGCGGAATTCCTCAACAAAGCCTTTCCCATTTTGCAGAATTAGTTAGATATGTTGCCAATAACTTAGGTTGGTGGAATATTGTCCATCGTTATAACGAAATTGATCTGGCGCAAACTTTGTATGACATTGCTCTAGAAAAGCATCCAGAAAAACGTACTCTTAACCGTTTTCTGAAAATTAGTTGCCTAAATGATCGCCCTGATCGAGAAGATGTGGAACCCCTATCTGGCAATCTCCTCAAATATATTGCTACTGTTGCCCTAGAACTAGAACGTAGACAGCAAAGCCCTAGTATTCTCACAAATGAGCAAAAAAGAGAACAGTATTTGCAGGGATTAAGCCTACCCTACAACTTCTTTCTCAGGAATTGGGATAATCTTGCATCAGTCTTAACACCTCAACGAGTATCATCAACAAGAGCAAATCAGATAATTCGCCAAAGAAAGCGTGAGCTTATATTACGACTAGACACTTTAGAGCTAAACCTCCAACTTGTTCTACCAGAGCAGAGTCTATGGCGCAAAGAATGGAAGAATTTAACCAATAGCTTCTGTCACATTCCTCAGGCTAAATGGGAATCTAATATTAACTATCCCAATAGTTTAGAGATACCTGAACTATGCGTTAATTTGCATACTCTGGGCAATACTCTGGGCGATCGCAGGTTATGGCAACTCAAAAATGCAAATAAGTGCGATTTAATCGAATGGCATTGTGAAGGAGTTAACGATAATTTTCCACTGCTAATTTTTGATGCAGAGACAGGCGATCGCCTTAACCTGAGTCCTGAAAATCCACAAATCACGGGAATTAATGAATTAGTTTGTTATTTCTCTGCTCATACCAATTTGCAGACAAATAGCGACATTGAAGTAACCGATGCTTGTTTTCCCTGTCTGATTCAAAACTGGCAAGCCAAAGAGATTAGGCTAAAGGGGCGATCGGCAGATTTTAAGCTAATCGGTGAAAACATTAATATTTCTCTCAACTGGAAATCTGCAAGTAAAAGGCAACCAATTTTAAGAGGATTGCAACTTAAAAACAAGAAACCAATTTATCTAGAAGTTCCACAAATTTATTATCCTTTGAGTGATTCAGTAGAATCTATCCGCATTCAAATCGAGGATATGGATCGACAATTACCCATTACTCCGCCCGATCAAGAAATTCTAGTGAGACTGACTGGTGAAGAATGGCAAAGAATTGAACTTAATAAATGGATTGAAACTACTGGCAATTATGAAGTTAGACTGTGGCATGGAAATTGGAGTTGGTCAACATCCATTGCTATTCAGTTTCATTACCAAATCTCAGCAAACATCAATACTCAAAAAATTCAAATTCAGAACTCAAAACATCATGAAATATCTTCTATTTTGCCAATTCAGTATCATGTCAAAAGTGACTTTTGGATGGAACAGATTACAATTCAAGGTTTATGGTCATTTGAGCCAAGTATTTTTGTACTATCTGGTAGCGAGGAAAATCAGAAATACAATTATTCTGCTCAAGCAGATCAAACAGGTTGTTTAAATTTATCTCTAATGTCTTTGCGGGAAGTTTTACCAGATTGCGATCGCTATTCTTTAGAATGGGTCAGACTTGGCAATTCTCAGAAATTAATCGAGATATTAACACAAGTGGAGTGAGGTAGAGATTATGCGATATATGCACCAAATCCTTCAGGGACAAAGAAAAACAATTATTGTTGAGATTGAAAGACGAATTAAACTAGCTCAACTTGATGGTCAAGTGATCATCAAGAAAGATGACATTTTAAAAAGAGAATTTTATATCGAAATTGGCTCGGATATATTAGCTAGTGATATTAGCCGTATTTTAAAGTTAGCTTGTAAAGAGAGAAATTGGCATATTCTCGGCGGTCTAATTGAAGGAAATATCTCACGTTCAATTGTTAAAGCCAAAGATAAGCCATTGAGAGGAATTATTAATCCATCTAATCAAAATATTGCTTACAAAATAATTACTATACTTAGCAATCATCGATCGCCTATTAATAAGTTTAAACCTCTCACGCTCACTAAAAGGCAAATTTTATCACTTTTAGAATCTAGCCTTAATCCAGATTACCCACAGGATAAACTAATCAAAGAACTAGAATCTTCATTCAGGGAACTAGAGGCTAAAGGAGAGATTTATGTAGGTTTAGGCAATTGTTTTTGTATTGCTCATCCAACTATATTGTATGAAGAATCCCTATTTATAGGTGATCGCGCTTATTTGCCTATAGCTCAACAAGTATTGGGAAATTCTGTTGTAGAAACTAATAAATTAGTATTTCCTAGTTTAGATTTTGAGATTCTTCAGCAAAAGTTTTTAGAACGTGAAATTGGCTTGATTACTATCGAGCAAAGTCTCCAATATTTACCAGAGCCAAGCCTCCCATTAGCCCCAATATTGCGCGGCTACGAAATTGAAAATCCGTTTATAAATCCTGATTATGTTGGCATTCTGCACTATGTGCCGCAATGGGCAGAACAAAGCGATCGCTGGCGCGAACCAAGCCGCAGCAATCTTCGTAATCCTGACTTGTTAAGACTCCCTACGGATGAATATCTATGGCATGAGCAGGGAATATTTTATCAACTAGAGAAAGATGCGGCAATTTTAGCAATGTTCAAATTAGATCGAGAATCTGGACAGCCGATTAAAGTTTTATGGGACAGCGATCGCGGTCATCTCGATCTCAATAATGTGAACTTGCCTAGCTGCTATGCTCAATGTCTATGGCGACTCTCTAACCCCACCGACACCGATAAGCGAGATCGCTATGTCGAACCTAATCGGCGTAAACAAATTGAGAAGATTTTAAGAAAATTAGGTTGTCAAATAATTTAAAGGTAACTAAGCTTATGCAAAATCTAGAATCAATACTAACCAAGATTAATCAACGCAAATCTGAGCTAGACATTTTGCGTCAAAATCTTGACAATGCCACAATTAAAGAAGCTTTAAAAGTTGAATTCTTGTATGAAAGTAATCGCATTGAAGGAAACACGTTAACCTTGCGCGAAACTCAACTTGTCATTAATGAAGGAATGACGATTAGTGGCAAGAGTATGCGCGAACATTTAGAAGCAATTAATCATAAAGAAGCAATTTTGTTTATTGAAGATCTAGTTACTCAAAAAATGGAGCTATCAGAGTATGTACTCAAACAAATTCATGGGATTGTCTTGTATGGCATTGATCGTGAAAATGCTGGGGTTTATCGCAAGTTACCTGTTGCGATCGCAGGGAGTAAGCATTTACCACCACAGCCCTATTTATTGCAAGATTTAATGGAAGATTATTTTCGATTTTATGAACTCCATAAAAATGATTTGCACCCCGTAATTTTAGCCGCCGAAATGCACAAAAGACTAGTTTCTATCCATCCATTTATTGATGGAAATGGACGCACTTCTCGTTTAATTATGAATTTGATTTTATTACAACACGGTTTTCCTTTAGCGATTATCGGCGGTGATTATGAAAGTCGCATGGCTTACTATGATGCTTTAGAAAAAGTACAAACTGCGGGTGATAAGCAGTGTTTTATTTTGTTGATTGCCGAAAAAGTTTTGTCAGGACTAGAACGATATATCAATATTTTAAACCCAAAAGAGAATACAGAATAAGCGATCGCAAAATGAGCTTTATCCTGTCCTTCAAAGTATCAAATCTTTCGCAAACCTCTAACTCATCGCAAAAAAATGTCTAATTACCTCAACCCCATCGCCGCTACTGAAGAACCTCGCCGTGATTTTATTCGTTATCTATTAACAGAATATTCCCTCAGAGATTCCCATTTGCGTTACGGCTTTAAGCAATTACTAGAACAAGTTGGCAATGTCTGGCAAACACCTTATTTAGAAGGCTCACAGCCCTATGAATCAGGACAAAGTATTCGTCAATTAGTGAGTCAAGGTGTCCTACATCCTAACAACGTCAATCTTTTACCAAGCGATCGCCTACTTTACAAACACCAAGAATTGGCAGTCAGAGCCGTTGTTGAGCAAAATCAAAATATCATCGTGGCAACGGGTACAGGTTCTGGCAAAACAGAATGTTTCCTAATCCCGATGCTAGATATGCTACTCAAAGAGCAAAGCTTAGCAAATGGAGTCAGAGCCTTAATTCTCTATCCAATGAATGCACTGGTTAATGATCAGGTGAAACGCTTACGCCAACTGCTTTGTCAACAAGACTATCCTAAAATTCGCTTTGGCTTTTATACCAGCCGTACTGAGAAAACTGACGAGAAAGCTACAAATTCTCTTAAGGACGAACTAAAAGGTTACGAACAAAGTGAACTATTGCAGCTTTTATCAGTTACACAACAAGCAGCAATGCAAGGACGATCGCATGATGATCTTGTCCAAGCCGCTCTTGAAAAGACAAAACAAGTACAAGCCATCTCCCGTGAAGAGATTTGGCTGAAACCACCGCATATTCTGGTTACCAACTATTCCATGTTGGAATATATGTTGATGCGTCCCAAAGAACGCACAGATATTTTTGAGCGATCGCGTAGCACCTTCAAAATGTTGGTAGTTGATGAAGCTCACAGTTATAACGGCTCAACAGGTACAGAAGTATCCATGCTAATCCGCCGTCTTAAAACCGCAGTGGGTAAAGAAGAAAAAGGCATAATTCGCTGTATTGGGACAAGTGCAAGTTTAGGCGATCGCTCCTCAGATTCTGACGTTCTCAAATTTGCAGGACAGCTTTTTAGTGAAGATTTTGCACAGGTAATTCGCGGCGATCGCCGCCAAGCAGAAGACAGACTGGATAAGCCTTACCAGTTAGATATAGCCTTAGAAGATATTTATGAACTTTGGGCAATGCTACCAAAGGACTTATTACCTCTCACTGCTCCCATTGACAAATGGAGAAATATTTTAGATATACTTGTTCCCCATGAGATTTTAGAAGCGGCTAAAACTCAAGCAAATCAAGATGTTCATAAATTTTTATGGTATGCGATCAAGCAACATCCCAGCATTCATAAATTGATTGAAATCCTGAAAACACCACAACCTTGGGATCAAATTTGTCGATCGCGCGATCTATGGCAATACCCACTTACTATTGATGGTGAAATATCAAATGAAGTTCAGCAAAAACTTAAGCAAGCATTAGCCAATTTAATCCAATTGGGAACTTTAGCAAGGGAAAATAAGAATGATCTGCCATTATTGCCAGTAAGATTACATTTACTATTCCGTAGCATTGAGGGGCTATTTGCTTGCGTAAATCCTAATTGTTCTGGCGCCGTAAAAGATCCCTGTAATGAATCAAAACCTAATCGCTATGGTCGTCTCTATCTCAGCGAAAAAACTAAATGTGAAGATTGCCAATCACCCGTGATCGAGCTTTCCAGTTGTCGCAAATGTGGACAGGCTTACAGTTTAGTTAGGCTTGATAGAAATCAGCTTGTGACTTTACCGCGATCGCTTGTTGTTACAGAAAACAGGAAAGATATTTACACCTTAACTTCAGGCGGTTTAGATAGTATCACCGAAGATGAGGAAGAAGAAATTGAAGAGGCAGGATCTGAAATATCTAATTCCAATCAGCTTGTGATTCGTGGCGGTTCACATGGGATTAACTGGATTGGGGAGCCGAATGGAGTTGTTCATACATCAGATGAATTCTCATTACAATGGCATCGTTCGAGTAGCCCATCAGGTATAGGCTATTTACCCAAATGCCCTGCCTGTGGTGCTGGTCGTAGCGATACTCCTAGTTTGCGGCGCTTTGCCTCTAGTACAGATGCACCGCTTGAAGTGATTATTGATAGTCTATTCGGGCTATTACCTGAACCAAATCAAAATGATGAGAATACAAATATTGCCACTAAGCGCAAACTCTTGACTTTCTCTGATGGTCGTCAAGATGCCTCATACTTTGCTTCTCACTATCAGCGTACCCATACCGAAGCACTCTATCGTCAAACCGTATGGCAAGCTTTCCAAAATAGTAAAAATAGTAATGGAATTGCTTCAATTAGTGGTGTTGAAGATCAAATCTATCAACAATTTTTACAAGATTCTATTCCTCATCCCGATCGCAATAGTGAATGGCATCATCATAGTTATGTTCAAAATGATCGCAATCCTTTAGAAGTTACTAGAAATCCAACTGACTGTGAAACGCGATCGCGCCAACGTGCCAAAGAATTACTACTAAGAGAATTCGGGCTACCTTCAGCAAGGCGATTTTCTATTGAGGCTTTAGGCTTACTTGCTTGCCATATTTACATCAGTGAGGCGCAGATTGAAGCAACAGCAACACATTTTCAAATTAGCAATATCGAAGCAAATATCTTTTTATTAGGATTAACCGACATCATCCGTCAGTCGGGATTGGTAAACATCCAAAATCCTTCCGATTATTTTCCTGAAGTGGGTGGCTTTGCGGGTGCGCGACCCTCAGCTTTAAGGGGTGGCAGGCTAAAGCGATATCTAAAACTCCAAAAGACGGGTGGCGATGCCACTGATGCAGTTTCTCTATGTTCATTTCGCTCGAACAATCGCACGTTTAAAAGTTCACTTTTTCTGTATTTCGAGAAAATATTCGGCAATGTCCCTCAGCAAATTTCAGAAGCCGAAAGTAATTCTCATCTATTCTGGCTCTATGAAAATGTTTTTAGAAATCAGTTGTTAACTTTGACTGGACAAGAATCTCGACTAAATTGGCAGTTACTCAATCTCTATGAGACTAATCAAGATTGGTATCAGTGCCAAACGTGTCAGCAAATTTTTCATATTCCCGAATTAGGAACTTTGCCAGATACCAGTAACCATTACACCTGTAGGGCGAATAAATGCAATGGTAGATTAGTCTCCTTTTCAGATAATTTTTTAGATAATTTACTTGCCGATCATCACTATCGCTACTTGATCAGTAAGCGATCGCCTATTGCCATCCGTGCTGCCGAGCATACCGCCCAACTTGGCACAAATGAACTAGCCCAGAGAGAAAGCCTATTCCGTCAGGGTTGGATTAATGTCCTGAGTTGTTCTACGACATTAGAAATGGGGGTAGATATTGGTGAACTCCAAGCTGTAGCTTTACGCAATTTCCCACCCCATGTCAGCAACTATCAGCAAAGAGCTGGACGTGCAGGCAGGCGCACCGATGGCGTGGCAATCACACTGATGTATGGTCAGCGCCGTCCCCACGATCGCTATTATTTCGAGCGCCCTGAAAAGTTAATCGCAGGGAAAAATCTGATCCCAAAACTCGATACCGCTAATTTCAATATCCAAGAGCGTCATATTCGTGCTGAATTATTAGCAGCATTTTTACGCGAGAACCTAACTAATGCCCTCGCTGCGGAAAATGTGAAAATTAGCGAATTCTTTAATTTGCCAATCACTACATTCATGCCATTAACCAATGGAACTATACCTACAGGCTCAATCTGTACAGAATTTCAAAACTGGCTAAACTCTAATGCAGCTAGAGAAATTACCCAATTATGGCTAAATCGTTTAGGCAATACTTCCATAGAGACACCTAACACAGTTATTAGCAACTTCAATACAAGAATTATTCATGATCTGATTGCGTCACAGATTGCCGATTGGGACGCTTTAGCTAAAGAGAAATTAGCTCAACAGCAATTATTAACTGATCCATCAGAGATTAAGAATGTTCAAAAAATTGCTAATCGTATGGCATCTATTCAAAAAGAACTAGAAAAAATAGGCGATCGCCGTCTCCATGACGAATTAGCAAGAGCGAGTATTTTACCGATCTATGGATTCCCGATAGACGTAGTACGTCTAATGACTAATGAGAGTAGTGGCTACCGTCAAAATGCAGGACAAAACAGACATCGATTAGAACGCGATCGCCGCCTAGCTCTCGGAGAATATGCTCCCAGCCAAGATGTCGTTGTCGATGACCGCGTACATACCAGCGTTGGCGTATTTCGAGCCGACACTTTAGAAAAACGATACTATTGGGTTTGCGAACATTGCAATTACTTTCAATCACAGCAGCAAGAAGCAGTTGTAAATCCTTGCCCAACCTGTCAAAGAAGCCCTTCATCTGGAGCGAAAGCGAAAACGAGACAGTACCGAGTTCCCACCGCTTTTGTGACCGACCAAACCCAATCTCCTCGGGTAACTCCCTACGAAAAGCCAATGCGTCAGCCCACCTCACAGGTATTTTTAGCGCAGGAAGGCAGTAATCCTGAAACATTTGGTGCATCTAGCGAGGCTTATAGCCTAACCTGTAGCCAAAATGGAATGTTTTTCTTGGCAAATAAAGGAAAAAGCGATCAAGGTTTTTCTATTTGTAATTTTTGCGGGCGCGATCTCAACCATGATCAAATTAAAAAAGGAAAACATACTCGCCCTAGTGATGGCAGGGAATGTACGGGAGGATATACCCGCATTCATTTAGGTCATGAGTTTCGGAGTGATTTATTAAAAATTCGATTTAGTCGGATTCCTAATCAATACCGATTATTTCAACAAGTCATCCATCTCGCTGATGGGCATGAAATTGCTACCCAAACGGAAGAGACTACAACCAATACAGGCTTTTGGCGATCGCTACTCTATGCTTTGCTTGCTGCCGCCGCACAAGTGATTGATGTGCCACGCAACGAACTTGATGGCTTATTTCAACCCATCCAAAATAGCAATGGCATCGCCGAAATCGTGATCTATGACAATGTGCCAGGAGGTGCAGGCTATGCTCAACAAATTGCCAGACAGTTTCAAGCAATTTTGCAAAGAACATACGAATTAGCCCAGTCTTGCGATTGCGGTAGTAGCTGCTATGACTGCTTACGCACCTATTCTAATCAGATTTTCCATGCAGAACTTGATCGCTACGCAGTTATAGAGTTTCTCAAACCATTATTAGAAAAAATAGAACCGAATGAAACACTAACAAGTTTTGCTCCAGATGCTCATCAAGTTGCTTTGCTCAAAGTCAATAGCAATTTCCTGAGCTATTGCCGTCAGGCGGTATCAGCTATTTGGTATTTACCTAGCTTTGATGAATCCACGACAGGGCTAAATTGGTTCAAGCATTTAGAGGTTCTAATTAAAGATTCAGAAAATCCAATAAAATTAATTCTCCATGAACTTCCTCGACCTAATTCTGATGAGCAATTATTTCTCAGAAAGCGTCTTTCTCAGTGGATTGACCAAAAATCACTCGAAATTCATCAAACTGATAATCATGGTGAATATCCTGAACTAGTTATGCAAATGCGATCGCAAAGTCCCATTGCGCTTAAATTACATCCAGATACAGAAGAGATCACATGGCTTGAAACTCGTAGTAATCAAGGTTACGAATTTGTGAGATCGCGTTTAGAAAACTTGCGATCTCATTTAATTCCCGCATCAAAACTAAACGATCCTGATACTAAAGTTATCTATCCAAATCCTCAAGATCACTATTGGCAAAATCTTACACTTACAGAATTACGCGATCGCTTAGGGCTAGCAGAAATTTTACAAGGACAGCAGATTAAAAGAATTTCCTATAGCGATCGCTATTTGCAACCGCAAGAAGCAGAAATTCTCGCCGATCTCTTTCGGGACGTTTGGCTACAAGCTAAGCCACAAATATCTGTGCGTATCCTTGAGCAGAAAAATCAGCTGCCAAACCATCGTGTGGAAATTGAGAGAGCCTTAAACCCGATTAAAGCAACAGTTACACAGCAACCATTGCGTGATCGCCGTCATTTTGACCATGCGCGATCGCTAGAAATTTATAGACAGGATGGCAAGCATTACCGAATTTTATTAGACCAAGGAATGAACTTCTTAAGGAAGAGATCATCTTTAATTTATGAAGTGACTAATAGTACCTATATTGTTATTAGGAATGAAAATTAAATAACCTGTGCATATAAAACCCAAAATGGATTCGGCGGGCGAAG
>JANXUJ010000102.1 GCA_025356295.1 Cyanobacteriota bacterium | reverse complement strand
GGGGTTTTATATTTAACTGTGCCTAGCTACTTAGAAAGTTTGAATAGTAAACTCTCTAAGTAGCTAGGTTTAGATGTTTAACCACAATCTTAAGTTTAATTCTTGATTTGCCGAAGCATTTGCACTTTGGGCAAGCTCAAAGTGATTACAAATGGGCTGCTGTAAAGTCACTTCGACAGTCTTAAGTAAATCTTGTTGAAAAATGGTGAGGGCGATCGCATCACCAGCGCAAAAATCGCGGAGGCGATCGCTAAAGTTTTCAGCAGTAACGCGAATACCTGCGATCGCTAGCAATAAATCACCTGCGCTAATTCCTGCCTTTTGGGCGGGTGAACCAATCTCGACCTTCTCAACTTCAGCGATTCCATTTTTAGTTTTGAGAGTCATCCCGATAAATGGAATATCTTGACGAGCAGTTCGTAACTCTAATCCAAAGGGTTCAAGATAGTAGTTATAGTCAAGCTCTTTAGTTCCGTACAAATAATCATTCCAGAAGTTTGGGAGATCAACACCTGCTACAGAGCTAATCACCTCATGTAGTTCTGCTTCGCTAAAGCCGATCTCGTCTTTACCAAAGCGCTCCCACATAGTCTGCATCACTCGATCAAGCGATCGCAGATTATTAGTTTTATAACGAATCAGCAAATCAAGCAGCATTGATACCAATTCACCTTTGAGATAGTAAGAAATTTGGTTGTTATGAGTATTCGCATCAGGACGATAGAGTTTGATCCATGTATCGAAACTAGAATCATAGAGCGACTGCACATTCCGCCCAAAGGTAGTTTGCAAGCGCGTAATGCCTTTGCTGACTAGCTTTAGATAATGCTTAGCATCATATATCTTTGCGCGCAGAGGAAAAATCTGATCATAATAGCTGGTGGTTCCTTCACTAAACCAGAGAGAACCTGTATAACTTTCTTGGTCATAATCAAAAGTCTCCAAAGCTTTAGGACGAATCCGTTTCACATTCCAAGTATGGAAAAATTCGTGAGCAACAAGGTTGATAAATTGTAGATAACTCTCTTCTTTGCGAAATCCTAAACGGTTGTAGAGCAGAACGCAACAGTCCTTATGCTCTAATCCACCAAATCCATTGCTAGTATGCAGGATAAAGTCATAATGCTCATAGGGCAATCCGCCAAACATTTCTGCTTCCACGGTCACGATTGCTGCCGTATCTTTAACAATACGCTGCATATCAGCATTGTGCTGTCCCCACACTATAAAGCTATGCGGTTTGTCTTGCACTGTAAACTCATAGCGATCGTGAAGCCCGATTTCAAATGGACTATCGACTAAAGTATCAAAATCTTTGGCATAAAAGGTATGAGGATAATCGGCTAAAGCGGGTAAAGCGGTAGCAATTTTCCAATTCTCTTTAGGTGTAGAAATCTCTACGTTATAAGGTTGTTGTGTATGTTCGGGAACAAACATAAACACGGCTGCACCTGTAAAAAAGGCATGAGTGTTATCAATATGATTGGTGCGAACGGTCAGTTCATTACAGAAGATACGATAACGAATTTTGATTTGAGAAATGTTTTGAGGACTTGTTTGAGAAGAGTCACAATTCACGCGCCAATGATTTTTACTGATTTTTTGCCATGCAAGGTTTTGCCCAGATTCAGCGATCGCCACAAAATCTTGTAAATGTTTAGCATATTCGCGCACTAAATAAGAGCCTGGAGTCCAGACGGGTAATTTGAGATCGATAAATTCTGCTTGCCAATCAGCGATCGCTAGTTCGACCTCTAACAAATGATTTTCTGGCTCTGGAATCGATATTCGATAGGTAAATTTACTACTAGAGATATTACCTGTTTTCTGTGAATCAACCATTTTTACTTAACCTTGTTCAGTAATTCTTGAATAGTTTGGTAGTGATCTAGAGGTTAGGATAGGCGGCGCAAAGCGCCGCCTATCCTAACCTCTAGAAATAGTTTTAAAGGGAATCAGGATCAATACCCATCTCGCGCAACTTAGCCGCGTATCTGGACATTGCATCAAAAGCTTTTTGTTTTTCTTCAAATTGTTCGAGATAGGTCAAAAATCTCGTCCCATCAGGATTAAAAATATGCAAAGTTTCGTCATTGAGTTCAAAGCGAATCCCTAAACGTGGACTGATCCAATTTTGGACATCATCAACTGATTCTAGCTTCGCTGTATCAGGATTTCGCAGCCAAATTGCCAAGTCTTTAGAAAGGTGATCGTAAACATAATATTCTTCCACCCCATAGGTTTGGTAAAAATCAAGCTTACGCGACATTTCTAAAATGCGATTACCTATCGACAAAATCTCAAATACGACTTGAGGTGCTATTCCTGCCTCTAAATGTTGAATATAAGAACCCCGCGCTCCCTTTGGTCTACCAAATACGACCATTGCATCAGGCGCACGGCGGATTTTGGATACACCTTCAACGGGATACCAAAGTAAATCGCCTGCGACAAATACATTCTCATCATCTTTAAAGAGCAATTCTAATCCCCCCGTGATTGTGACTATCCATTGATAATGCTCTGTGCTTTCTGACATGGGTTGTCCGTCACTACTGGGATAGATAGTCTCTAATTTGTAGTCAAATTTGCTGATTGTATTAGTCATAAGTTTTGACCGTAGTTTTGATCATTTAGCGATCGCGGCAAGCAACTGAGCCTAATTATACCAATTAAATAAACCCCAAAATTGGTATGGTGGGCGAAGCCTAACGTACCAATTTTGGGGTTTATTTGGATATCAGCCAATTGCGGCGAAAGAAGCGAGCGAGGTCAGACTCATCGATCGCTAAACAAATTGGGCGACCATGAGGACAAGTGTGCGGATTGCGAGTTTGTTGCCATCGCCAGAGCAAATCGCGCATTGTGACTAGGTCTAGCTTTGTGCCATTACGAATGGCACTACGGCAAGCCGCCGTTGCTCTCGCCATTGTTGGATCATCCTGCTGACTCATTTCTTGCAAAATTATGGCGCAATCTGCGTGACCGATTAATATCTCAGGTAGCGATCGCACTGCCCATATGTTATTCCCAAATGCTTCAATTTCTAATCCCAATACTTGTAAGCGATCAATTTGATCATCATTAAGATTCTTTAATAAAATCGGTTGGTCGATCGCCACAATCTGCCACTGAGTTTCGATCTCTTCAAATAGAACGCGCTCATGGGCAACATGCTGCTCCACCAGCCATAGACCACCTGAATGTTCAGCCAGAATGTAAGTATCGAGAACTTGAGCGATCGCTTTGAGATCATGATTAGGCTGATTAAAATTTTCCCGCTTTGCAGGAATCAAATAAGAAGTTTTACGCTCAGCAGTTTTTAATAAGTCATTGGTTGCAGTGGTATAACTAACTCTTGCTTCAGGAATCTTTAGCGCTTCCGTAAGGCAATCTTTTAACTGTAATTGGAGTTCTCCTAGATTCTGGATATAAGCTTCTGACTTGGATGGATCGCGGTTCCAGTCGATGCGATCGCATGGCAAGTTTAAACGCACAATGCAGACAGGAAATCGATTGCGCGGTAAGGTTCGTTCTAAACTAGCAAGAATAGTTTGCTCTAGCTCAGGGAAATTAACCACGCGACCATTGAGAACCACTTTGACCCAATCAGGACGGCGGCGCGATAAGCGATCGGGCAGTCCAAGCGTGATCGAGATGCCCTCAGCCCCTCTCTCCTCATGGGAGGGGGGAGAAATAGAAAATTCTTTAAACACTAAATCATGAGATTGAATAGAACTAATAATCTGTGGCAAAATTTCGCTAGAATTCTCTCCTGCCCAAATTGTAATCCATTCCTTTCCATCTAGAGTTACTTGCCAGTTGATTTGCGGATTGGCGATCGCCATTTGCTGGACTTGCAACTGCACTTTACGAACTTGTTGCGAACTGGTAGGCAACGCTTGCAAACGATTGGGATAGCGCGAAAAGAGATTGCGAACTGTGACTACTGTGCCTGTAGCGATCGCCACTACTTTAGGGCTAGTTTGCAAATTACCATGCTGATCATAATTAGCTTGATAACCGACTGGCTCTAGCATTGGGCGGCTGCAAATGCTCAGATCAGCGAGTTGAGCCAGACTATAAAGCGCCTCGCCCCGAAAGCCTAAGCTATTAATTTTTTGTAAATCTTCCGCATTAGTAATTTTGCTAGTCGTATGTGGTGTTGCCGCTTGTGATAAATCTGCGATCGCCATACCGCAGCCATTATCACTCACCTGCACCGAAAGCGTATCTGTCCAAATCGAAATCACGATTCGCGTAGCGATCGCATCGATCGCATTTTCTGCAAGCTCACGCACTGAGGCGGCTAATGAGTCAATCACCTCACCTGCCGCAATCAGATGAACGACCTCAATTGGCAACGTATGGATAGCAGTATGATGGATAGTAATATTCTGCATGGCTTATCCTAAGCGCTGCTTTAGCCAAAACTGCAAAGTTGGCAACGCAATCCGATAGCCATATTTTGCACCATAAACGAGCCCTTTCTGTTCCAGACTATCCAACGCTCCTTGCAAACTACCACCCTTAGAAAGTTGATGCTTTTGAATATATTCACGACTATGAGGGCTAACTGTGGGATCGATCGCCAGGCTCTCTAATACGCGTACCTGAGTGGGCGGCAAAAGCATGATCAATGACTCAAAAGTAGCAGCAAGGTCTTCGATTAGAGCTAACATATTCCGATGCACATGATCGGGCTGAATTAGTATCTCTGATTGAATTTCTGAGTGAATATTTGATTGAATATTTGATTGGGAATAAGAACTTGTTTGCGTGAGAGCCTCAAGCCAAATGCGCCTTGTTAAAGCGATCGCATCGCTAAAGTTTCCTTGAATATATTCTGTGAAAAGTTCCAGTGTGGTGGGGTCAAATCTTAATCCTTTTTCCTTTATGGTCGGCTCTAACCATCCACAAAGCTCTACATGAGTAAGTGGCGGTAGTTCCACGACATCTAATTTCAGCTTATACATCCACGGCTCTGGTACTGTGGCAATCAACACATAACTTACTCGACTTTGAAGTTGAATTTCGCGCCGCAAATATTCTTCCCATTCTCCTTTACGATCCCATGAGCGAATATGCGTGAAGTTATGCAGCACGATCGCAACTCGACAATCGAGCCATTCTGCCATCTGTTGTGGCAAGCTCAATAAATTTTCAAATAAACTCCAAATTCCTGTCGAAGAGAGCTTCCAAGATATTCGAGGCTTAATATGTTCCGTAATGTTATCCGTAATATTCAAAGTGGCAGGATTAAAAGTGGCCGAATTAAAACTTACAGGCTGTTCTTTGAGCAGATTTTGCAGTCTAAGTAATTCTTCAGGGCGATCAAAAGCATTGAGTAAACTTTCAGCCAATAATTTTAAAAAGCGATCGCCATCAGTTGCGCGCAAACAATCTAAAGTAATTACCCTTGCGCCAGCTTTTTGAGCAGCCCATTTAACTAGAGTTCTCCGCCCACTCCCTGCCACTCCTGCAATCAGCAGATCACCATCTGCTAACAAAATCTGACTAATCCGCTCTAATTCTATTTGTCTACCCACCAATCGCTGGGGCAGAAATGGATTATTGATCATGCTGCAATTGTACCCTAGAAATAAAGACAGCCTCAGGCATAGACACGACACAGATCGCTGTCTCTATGCCTGAGGCTTCAGAAAGCTTTAACATTATTTAATAAAGCTAGCACTATTTTTTAGTACTATGATCATAATTGTTTATGCGTAAATATACATGAAAATAGAATTGCCCCCCCCCGCAACTGTTCATTGGCATAGTCTTGAGACTAATCAATCAATTGACTTACTCCAAAGTGACACAGATCAAGGACTGAATAACCAAGAAATTCTGGTGAGACGCGATCGCTATGGCACAAATGAGCTAATCGAAAAAGTCGGGCGATCGTCTCTACGAATCTTTATCGATCAGTTTACAAACATCATGCTGATCATGCTGATGGCAGTAGCAGTGGTCTCAGGATTCTTAGCAATTAACAAGCCAGTACCACAATTCCCTAAAGATGCGGTAGCGATTTTCTCGATTGTCTTGCTCAATGGGCTTCTCGGCTATATGCAAGAAATCAATGCCGAGAAAGCACTCGCGGCTCTAAAACGGATGTCTTCCCCAAAAGTACGCGTGATTCGCAATGGTGAAGTGAGCGAAATCAACGGCAAAGAACTTGTCCCGGGCGACATTATGCTTTTAGACGCAGGCGTACAAATTGCTGCCGATGGAAGATTGCTCGATGAACAAAATTTGCAAGTACGCGAATCAGCCCTGACAGGAGAAGCTGAAGCTGTTAATAAAGAAGCAAAATTGATTCTTGAAGAAGAAGCCAGTTTAGGCGATCGCTTAAATTGTGTTTATCAAGGCACTGAGGTAATTCAAGGACGCGCTAAAGTTCTCGTTACTAAAACAGGAATGCAGACAGAATTAGGGAAAATCGCCGCTCTAATTCAGAATGTAGAAACTGAAGATACACCACTGCAACAACGAATGACGCAGCTAGGGAATGTCCTTGTTGGCGGTTCTCTGCTCTTAGTCGGCATAGTGATCCTGATCGGGATGTTTAGGGGCGGTCAATTTAGTGAGCTTCTCGAAACCTCACTTAGCATGGCGGTTGCAGTCGTACCTGAAGGATTACCTGCGGTGGTAACAGTGACACTCGCATTAGGGACTCAGCGCATGGTCAAACGCAATGCCCTGATTCGCCGTTTACCCGCAGTTGAGACTCTTGGCTCAGTCACGACAATCTGTTCTGACAAAACAGGTACTCTCACCCAAAACAAAATGGTGGTACAAAGTATCCGCACGGGACTCCATTCTCTGCAAATTACAGGACATGGATATACACCAATTGGTGAATTTATCACGTCAGCAGATTCGCAAGAAGATATTAACTTTGCCGTTACCAGCATTCCTGAAGTTCAGCAACTGCTGATGGCTTGCGTATTTTGCAACGATGCAATTTTACAGCAAAAAAATGGTGAATGGATGATCATCGGTGACCCCACCGAAGGCGCATTGCTAGTATTGGCGACCAAAGGTGAGTGCGACTATTCCGAATGGCAACATCGAATGCCGCGTGTATCTGAAGTTCCCTTCTCTTCTGAACGTAAGCGCATGAGTGTATTAGTCCAAGGCGAACATGGCGGTAATGTACTTTTTTGTAAAGGTTCACCCGAATTAACTCTAGAATGCTGCACGCATATTCAAATTGGTGATCAGATTCACGGACTCGCTGATTTCCAACGTCAACAAGTTCTCGATCAAAACAATGATCTCGCTAGCCGTGGTTTGCGCGTACTTGGCTTTGCCTATCGTACATTCTCTTATTTACCTGAGGATGGCATTACCATAAAAGACGAAAACAATTTAATCTGGGTTGGCTTGGTAGGAATGCTCGATGCACCACGCCCCGAAGTCCGCGAAGCCGTAAACCTTTGTCGTGAAGCAGGTATTCGCCCTGTGATGATCACAGGCGATCACCAACTCACGGCTAAAGCGATCGCCATCGATCTCGGTATTGCCAAAACAGGCGATCGCGTCCTCACAGGTCGAGAGCTAGAAGTCATGAGTCCTGCCGACTTGGATCGGGAAGTTGGTCTGGTCAATGTCTATGCGCGTGTTTCTCCTGAACACAAACTGCGGATTGTCCAATCTCTACAGAGACAGCATCATTTTGTGGCAATGACAGGTGATGGCGTGAACGATGCCCCTGCCCTCAAACAAGCCGATATCGGAATTGCCATGGGTATTACTGGTACTGATGTATCCAAAGAAGCCAGTGACATGATCTTGCTCGATGATAACTTTGCCACGATTGTCGCCGCCACCGAGGAAGGGCGTGTAGTCTATACCAACATCCGCCGTTTTATCAAATACATCCTCGGTAGCAATATCGGCGAGGTGATTACGATCGCCGTTGCCCCGATGTTGCAATTTAACGTGCCGCTGATTCCTCTCCAAATTTTATGGATGAATCTCGTTACTGATGGCTTACCCGCCCTCGCCCTTGCCGTTGAGCCAGCCGAACCAAATGTCATGAAACGTCCACCTGTTGATCCGCGGGAAAATATTTTTGCACGGGGCATGGGTTCATACATGATCAGAATTGGGATTATTCTGGCAATTATCACGATTACCTTAATGGTCTGGGCACATGGATACACCGAAGCCAACTTTAACGAGATTTATAGTAAAGATCGTTGGCAAACAATGGTATTTACTACGCTTTGTTTAGCGCAAATGGGTCATGCGATCGCCATTCGCTCCAATACGCAGCTAACCATTGAGCTTAATCCCTTAACCAATCTTTATCTTTGGGGATCAGTGATTCTGACCACAGTTTTACAAATGGTGTTAATTTATGTGGAGTCATTTCGTGTATTTTTTGGCACACATCTACTCACATCAACAGAACTAGCAATTTGCTTTGGTTTTAGTGCCTTGATGTTTGTTTGGATAGAACTAGAAAAACTGGTGATTCGTTGGTGGCTGTGGCAACGTCAATCCTAACCACAATGCGAATGACAATCGAAAAAAGTATGTTAGGCTACAAATTTACACATCAATTCAAGTGTATTAAAGTTGAAGAATCAGTGGAGGAGTTAATTTGAAAAAGGTTGAAGCAATCATTCGTCCATTTAAGCTTGACGAAGTCAAAATTGCTCTTGTCAATGCTGGCGTAGTGGGTATGACCGTATCAGAAGTGCGTGGTTTTGGTCGTCAAAAAGGGCAGACAGAGCGTTATCGTGGCTCTGAGTACACAGTCGAATTCTTACAAAAGCTCAAAATTGAGATTGTTATCGAAGACGACCAAGTGGACATGGTGGTAGATAAGATTATTACTGCCGCGCGCACTGGCGAAATTGGTGATGGCAAGATTTTCGTCTCTCCTGTAGAGCGAATTATCCGCATCCGTACTGGCGAAAAAGATTTAGAAGCAGTTTAACTAATGCGAACGGGAAGTCCCGCACTCTATCCGTTTACAAGGATGAGTGACGGGATGAAAGTGAGCCAGAAAATAAATTGAACGCTAGCGAATCGATGATAAAGTATGGTCGTCTTGACCACTAACTCCCAAAGTGAAAACCAAGCTGAAGGGACGTGTTGCAAGAAAAAATACGGGTCTTAGGAACTAGGACTCCTGCCTGTGGAGGGACGGTAAGACTCGCTATATCTCGGTATAGAAAGCTCATCCCAATGAATCAGGAAGACAGTGTTGTATGCGTAGCATCAACGTCTGGTAGTTCACATTCTTCTAGCAACAAAAAAGACGGCGCTTAGCGCCGTCTTTTTTGTTGCTAGCGTTATGACAAAATCGCTTCAATAATTTGAGCCGCGATCGCTCCTAAAATTGCAATTGTTATATATTTGCCAATCATAGGATTTTTCCCGAATGAATCATCTTGGTTGCACCCAGTTAAAAATAGCGACCAAGCTTGTGTAGCATCAATAAGTTGAAATCGATTAAATTTAGATGTGAAAATTAAACGCATAAATTTAATTTATTCTGAATATAGCACACCCAAGAAAAGCGGCGCTTTTCTTGTTGATAATTGCTAAATCCCCGCGTACCATTCGTAACCAATATCCTCCCAATAGCCGCGCTGTTTACCTAACTCGCTCGTAAGCTGAATCCTTGTCACCCACTTACTCAGCTTGTAGCCAAGCTTAACAGGCGAGGCAAGACGTAAGGGTGCGCCATATGCAACCTCTAGAGGTTGTCCATTTTTTTGATAAGCCATCAACGTCTGTGGGTGCATAACTGAGTCAATATCCCAACTTTCATAATAGCCATCAGCCGAATAAAAATAGACATACTTGACCCGAGCCGATGGCTGGGCTGTCGCAATCAAATCTCGTAGTCGCACACCGCCCCACTGCACGATCGCCGCCCATCCCTCCACACATACATGACGAATCACCATTGATTTAAACGGCATTTTTTGCAAATCGTCCATGCTCAGGCTAAGCGGGTTATTAACTTCACCGTCAATGGTCAACCGATAAGTCTCAGGATTGATCGCTGGCGTAGATCTAAAAGTGTTAACAATTAATTTATTTGGCTCGATCGCACTAATCGGAAACTCAGGTACGGGTTGCTGCGGTCTAAAAATCAATGACTCGACTGACTGATTTAACGGCTCCGAAAGTCTACCTACTAGACTTTCCGCAAGGCTCCCAAAGCCAATCGTCAGCAGCCCAGCACCCGCTAAAGTCAAAAAGCGGCGGCGTGGCACAAAGTCATCATCGTTAAAATCGTTGTCAGGTTCTGGTTGTTGTGACATAACTCAAATATAGCGACTATTCCCAAAACATCGAATCAAGTAAGCGATCGCCACCGACCTTGCGCCCTAACTGTGAATGAATCCCACCTAATATCAACGTGATTGGCACTGCCATAAAGTGGGTGATCCGCAAAGCTTCCCAACCTCCAAGACTATCCACAATCCAATAAAACTGGGCTGGCTTATACATGCCCAGCCCTGTAAAAATCGATAATAATGAAATCGGAATCAGCAATGTGTAAACTAACCGATGCCAAGCATAGTTTTTACGCTTTTCGTTTTGACTAACCAGCAACGCCTTTACGTCTTTACTACTCGCATAACGATGTCTCCAACGCTGCGTTATCAAGACATAAACGCCATACCACAAAAGATTCAGCGCAAATATCCACATTGAGGCAAAGTGCCAATGTCTTCCGCCAGCAAGCCAGCCCCCCAGACCCAAAATCGGCGGAATGTGAATACCTTCGCGCCCTCCAAATACTGGATTAGCATTATAAATCTGCAAACCACTAGCGATCATCAAAAACAAACTGGTAATACTCACCCAGTGAAAAATTTTAGCAGCCAGAGCTTGAGTGGTTTTTGGGGTGAGCTTTTGAGTGGGCGATCGCATAAACATTTCCACAAAAAATTTCTAGACTTCTACAAATTTATCGAACCAAAAAAAAGAACGCTTCGCGCTCTTTTTGCTTTATATCTAGATAAGAGAGGGTGGCGCGAAGCATCTCCCTCTCTAAATATCTGGATTTTAAATACTACTGAGGCTTTTTGGTCGCGTCAGGCTTAGCCATAGCGTCAGGCTTGCCCATAGTGTCAGTAGCTTTGTCCTTAGCATCAGGCTTAGCCATAGCGTCAGGCTTAGCCATAGCATCAGGCTTAGCCATAGCATCGGGCTTAGCCATTGCATCGGGCTTAGCTGTTTCTTTAACCTTTGTCGAATCTACAGCAGGAGCGGCAGTTACAGCTGGCTTTGCAGGAGGTGTAGCAGTTTCGGTAGCACAAGAAACTAGACCAGCAGATAGGCCGAGGCTGGCAACAATCAAGAGAGCTTTCAAGTTCATAGTTGTAATTTTTTTGTTTAGTAATGAATCTAACTAATTTGAGACGAGAGTAATTATATGTAGTTTGTGTGGAGGAGCCTGCGTATAATTACCCACAGAAAACATTCTATGTTAAATAATTGTTAATTAATAGCTTAATTTTTGTAAATTTGTAATTTGTATATCTCAAGTTAGCCAAAAATCATGTGAAACCCTGATTGAACAAGGAAATGAGCAAAAATCCAATTATAAGAATTTTTGAACTAATAGTTCAGGGCGATCGCTTATCCATATCTGACTACAATCAGCTCAAGCAAAATTTATTAGAAAACCGCGATCGCTTACAGATACTAGATATAAGTGGTTTAAGTGCTGATGAGATTATTGATCAGCGATCGCGATTACTCCGATCAGTTTACGCAGAAATTTCCCAGAGCCTAGTTATTCATAACATTCAACTTGATCCCCCCTCATTACTATTGCCGATTCTCTGGCATTATTGGCTGCCTCTCGCGCAACAAATAGCTCGTCAGCAAACCCAAATAGGGCATTGCTTAATTCAAGGTTTACTCGGCGGACAAGGGACAGGCAAGACAACATTAGGATTTATCTTAAATATTTTGTTGAGGCATCTTGGCAAAACATTTTTAAGTATTTCCCTTGATGATTTATACAAAACCTATGCTGATCGCCAAAAATTACGAGATCGCCATCCTCATCTAATTTGGCGAGGACCACCTAGCACCCACGATATTGAACTGGGTATTCAGGTTTTACAGCAGTTGCGCGATCGCGCCCCAGTCGTGCAAATCCCCCGCTTTGATAAATCTCTGCACAACGGAGCAGGCGATCGCACTGAGCCTGAGATTTCCCACAGTGCCGATATTATTTTGTTTGAAGGCTGGTTTGTGGGTATGCGTCCCTTGCCAATTTCTGCTTTTGAGAATTTTGTATCACCAATTTTGTCAGAAGAAGATCGCAAATTTGCGATCGAATGTAACGCCAATCTCCATGACTACCTAGCCCTCTGGGCATATCTCGATAGTCTGATCATCATCATGCCCAAAGATTATAAGCACAGTCTGCAATGGCGACTTGAAGCCGAACACAAATTGATCGCTTCGGGCAAAACAGGGCTGCGTGACCATGAAATCACCCAATTTGTCGAATATTTCTGGAAAGCACTCCATCCTGAATTGTTTCTGCCCCATATGATGATCAACAACAATGTGAGCGATGATCGCCCACTTGTTAATTTGGTGATCGAAATATCGCGATCGCACTTACCCGAACGCATTTATCAGCCATACACCCAGCCCCAAATCTAAACCTAAATCTAGGTTTTACTAATTTTTTAATATCGCGATCGGTCAATCA
The DNA here is from genome assembly GCA_025356295.1 of Cyanobacteriota bacterium. GTDB lineage: Bacteria > Cyanobacteriota > Cyanobacteriia > Pseudanabaenales > Pseudanabaenaceae > Pseudanabaena. Next base: position 64,694 of record JANXUJ010000102.1, on the reverse strand, counting down.
ATCGGAAGGAATAGTTTATTATTGTCGTAAGAATAAAATAATTAGACTGGTTTGATGTTTCTGACTAAGGTATCTACTTGCTTAATCTTGAGTAGCCAACCAATTCAGAATCAATTATCCTAAATTAAAATAAAAAATCGTTAAGATTTTACCCACTACATAAATTTAAGGAACATTTGCAATGGGATTACCCTGGTATCGAGTGCATACCGTCCTCCTGAACGATCCAGGAAGACTTATTGCCACACACCTGATGCACACTGCTCTCGTAGCAGGATGGGCAGGCTCGATGGCACTTTATGAATTAGCCATTTTTGACCCTAGTGACGCTGTTCTCAACCCCATGTGGCGGCAGGGTATGTTTGTGATGCCTTTCATGGCTCGTCTGGGGATTACCAATTCTTGGAGCGGCTGGACAATCACTGGTGAACAAGTTGCCAACCCTGGTTACTGGTCATTTGAAGGTGTGGCGATCGCCCACATCGTTCTTTCTGGATTACTCTTCCTTGCCGCTATTTGGCATTGGGTCAACTGGGATTTAGAACTATTCAGAGACCCTCGCACAGGCGAGCCTGCTTTGGATTTGCCTAAAATGTTCGGTATTCATTTGTTCTTATCTGGGCTACTCTGCTTTGGCTTTGGTGCATTTCACCAAACAGGACTATTTGGTCCAGGGATGTGGGTATCTGATGCCTATGGCTTAACTGGTCATGTTGCACCTGTTGCTCCAGAATGGGGACCTAACGGATTTAACCCCTTCAACGCAGGTGGCATTGTGGCTCACCACATCGCGGCTGGTATTGTTGGCATTGTCGCAGGACTATTTCACCTGACCGTGCGTCCACCAGAACGTCTTTATAAAGCACTCCGCATGGGTAATATCGAGACGGTATTGTCTAGCAGCATTGCCGCTGTATTCTTCGCGGCTTTTGTTGTCGCTGGAACCATGTGGTACGGATCAGCGGCGACCCCGATCGAATTATTTGGACCGACCCGCTATCAGTGGGACAGCAGCTCTTTCCAACAAGAAATTGACCGCCGCGTTCAATCTGGTCTAAATGCTGGCTTAAGTGTCGAAGATGCTTGGTCGAAAATTCCTGACAAACTCGCTTTCTATGACTACGTTGGTAATAGCCCTGCTAAAGGTGGCTTGTTCCGTGTTGGACCAATGAACAATGGGGATGGGATTGCTCAAGGTTGGCAAGGACATCCGATTTTCAAAGATAGAGAAGGTCGTGAACTTAGTGTCCGCCGCCTGCCTAACTTCTTTGAAACTTTCCCTGTCGTTCTTCAAGACCAAGATGGTGTCGTTCGTGCTGATATCCCATTCCGCCGTGCCGAATCGAAGTACAGCGTTGAGCAAACTGGCGTAACCGTTGCTTTTGTCGGCGGTGAGTTAAATGGTAAATCTTTTGCCGATGCTCCGAATGTCAAGAAGTATGCTCGTCAAGCTCAGCTAGGCGAAATATTTGAATTCGATCAAGAAAAGAACAACTCTGATGGTGTTTTCCGTACTAGCCCCCGTGGTTGGTTTACCTTTGGTCATGCTGTATTTGCTTTATTCTTCTTCTTTGGTCATATTTGGCATGGTGCGCGTACCTTGTTCCGCGATGTATTTGCTGGTGTTGATCCAGAACTAAGTGAAGAGCAAGTTGAATGGGGCGCATTCCAAAAGCTTGGTGACAAAACTACTCGTATTGAGGCATAAAATCCAATGGAAGCTCTAACTTACACTTTAATTTTCGCTTGTTTAATCGGTTTATTTTTCTTTGCAATCTTCTTCCGTGAGCCTCCTAAGGTCGTATCTAAAGATAGCAAGAAGTAATTTCAAAATAAAAAAGCCCGCCTAGGCGGGCTTTTTTATTTTGCTGTGCTAACCTTAGAGCAAAATTTCTCCCTGTCTCAGCTGCTGAATATCAAATGCAAATACCATCTTTAGGTGATAGCTCATCAACATTAATCAATCAATCAACTAATGGCTTGCCCGAAGAGTTGACGGGACTAAGTTTGTCGCATACTAAGCAAAAAGGGGATTGTTTATATCTTTATAGTCAACATGGTAATAGTCAAGATGATAATCAGACCAGCTTGCCGATCGCTATTTTAGAAGCGATCGCTATAAGTACTCAAAATCTTGAGAGTTCAGTTTTATTTGCCGAAGGAATCCGCCGTCTCAAATTGCATAGCAATGCATGGGCTTTGGGTGTGGATTTGCCGATCGCACAGTCAGCAATCGTGGCAGCAGAAATTATTGAAGCATTACTCACAAAATTTCGCCAAGATGTAAAACTTGCTCAAATAAAGCTGAAGCTGCTTTTACAAAATAATTGCCTAAATTTGTTATGCGAGTCTCGCCTTGATATCTTGCAAGCTGAGATCGTATTGCCAATGTTAGAGACCTTACGATCTGTAAATTCTTCAGAATATTTTCAGTCGGTAACTGTATCGAGTCGCGTCATTGGTCAAAAGAAGCCTAATTGGTCATTTGAAATTGATTTGCTAGCGATCGGCGCTTATAACTCAACCGCTGAACTTGAATTATCTTCGCTTGAAGATCAGCAAGACGATCGCCTCAAAGTCTTTGAAGCAGCAGAAGATCAATCAAATCATTCACAAAAAATTGGTGATCGCCTCTTCTCATTTTGCAAAGTATTTACTAGAGTTACTAGGAGTTTTTTACAGTTTAAGTGGCTTGGTCAAACTTCTGGTCAGGTTTTTTCGGTCTCTACTTGCATGGCTAGTTTTGCGATCGGGCTTGGTACAACAATAGCTAGCGATCGCATCTTATTCAGTCATGCTGTTAATCCTGCCCAGCCTAATCAATCGACCAAGCTGGTAATCGCTGATTCCAAAATCAATCTCCAAAATCAGGACATTATTAATCAACAACCTGCTCTTAATTTTAATATTGCCTTATTTAATGAAAAATTAGCCCTACTTGATTGGCAGACTAACAATAAACAGCGATCGCCCGAAATATTGATCGTTGGTAGTTCACGAGCATTGCGTGGCATAGAGCCTAGCACTTTAGAAAAGACATTGATCAGCAAAGGCTACAAAGGTATCAATGTCTTTAATCTTGGTATTGATGGCGCAACGGCTAAAGTTGTGAATCTTCAAATCACCCAAATCCTTTCACGTCCCCAACTCCCCAAAATGATTATTTGGGCAGATGGCTTGAGAGCTTTTAATAGCAGTCGCAGCGACCTTACTTATGATGAAATCACCGCTTCAACTGGCTATAAACAATTGCAGGAATCCCTTAAAAATAAGGGGATTAACCCAGAAACTCTATCCACTAATAATTCTATCTCACCCAAATTATCAAGCCCGATCGCTCAAGCGATCGCGATCGTATTTACCACTTCCACTAAACATCAAGAAGTAAGAAATTCTATCGTCAAGAGCTTTGATCACGCGACCAATGTGCTTAGCAATAGCCAAGCTCTAATTGCCGCAACCATGCCGAACACCGCGATCGCTCTTGACTCCAAAGGTTTTGTCGCTTTTGATGTTAACTTTGACCCCAAAACCTATTTCCAAAAATTCCCCCAAGTCCCTGGAGACTACGATCTCGACTATCGCAGCTTTGATACCAATGGCTCACAGTTTGAGGCTTTTGCCAATGTAGTTGACTTCTGCCGCCGTAATAATATTGAGCTTTTGGTTGTGAATATGCCATTGCATACCACTTACCTTGATGTGATTCGCACTCGTTACGAAGCCACTTTTAATCAACGAATGGAAGAACTCGCACAGCGTGAAGGTTTCACTTATCTGAATATTTCTCAAGTACTTCAAAATCAAGCAGAGCTTTTTTCTGACCCTAGTCACTTAAACAAACAAGGTGCGATCGCCATCTCTCAACTACTAGCTCAAAACCAAAAAATTCGTTGGCGATCGCTCAAATTTTAAAAGGGCAATTATTTGACATTCCCATAAATTTCTACAAAACTTTTTATTTTGTAAAAACTGTCAAACAGTTGTGCTATTTTGCCCCATATAGTTATACAAACAGCTATGATTGCGTTACTTGGGTAATGAACTCTTAGGAATGGGCTATGAATACATCCGATCAGGCACCAGCTACTGCCGCAGGCTTAAAAAATAGAACTAAAGCTCTAGCCAAACGAGGAGGTCGAACCCCCTTCGAGAGCAAATTAGTTCAAGCAGGACATGTCACCACAGACCAGTTTGATCGCGCTGTCAAAGATAGTCAAGAGCAAAATGTCCCATTTCTCAATGCCCTAGAGCAAATTTTAGGACAGCAACTCGCTCCAGACATTACCCGCTATTACAAACGCCAACAGCTTTTTGAATTGCGCGTCCTTTACGGAATCGAACCAATCGATCCCGATGTCGAAATTGACAAGTTCGACATCACCAACCTCAGCGTCTTACTCGACTCCAATATCATCCCAATTTCCAGTTGTCGGGACTGCGAGATGCTAGCCCTAGTCAAGACAGACAACAGTATCACGATCGCCGTAGTCACACCCGACAGCTATAAAGTCCAAAATGAACTAGCTCGACTGCTTAAAAATATGACGGTGATCAGGCGAGTAATAACTCGTGAAGATTTTCATCGTACATTCGACAATATTGTCCAATTTCAAATTAATAAAAGCTCCAAAGCTGAAGGCGCGATCAGTGACGAAGACCTCCAAGTCAAAGATGATGTCTTTAGTGAAGACATGTCTGACGCAACTCAAGGTGATGAACTCATGGTCGGCGGCGAAGACTCCGCCCCAATCATCAGCCTAGTCGATAAAATTCTCGTCAAAGCCCTCAAAGAAGGATGCTCAGACATCCACATCGAACCACAGGAAAAAGATTTATGTATTCGTCTTCGTAAAGATGGAGTACTGCGCGAATACTTCTTCTTAAGCGAGGGCAAACGCTTACCACGCAATATTGTCAATGCGGTAATTTCCCGCTTTAAGATTATCTCCAACCTCAACATTGCTGAAAAACGCGTTCCTCAAGACGGTAAGCTCAAACGCAACTTCCAAGGTCGGCGCGTAGACTTTCGGGTAAATACTTGCCCCACTCAAAACGGTGAGAAAGTAGTTTTACGGATTCTCGATAACTCCAATACCCAACTCGGACTCAGTAAATTAATCAGCGATCCCGAAAGTTTGGAGCTAATGCAAAGCTTTGCCAAACGACCTTATGGTCTAATTCTGGTCACAGGTCCCACAGGTTCAGGCAAAACCACCACCCTATACTCCACTCTTGCTGAATGTAATGACCCTGGCATTAACATTAGTACAGCCGAAGACCCTGTTGAATACAATCTGCCCGGTCTGACTCAATGCCAAGTGCTGCGAGAAAAAGGCATGACCTTTGCCAGTATCCTCAGAGCATTCTTACGTCAAGACCCTGATGTAATCCTTGTTGGTGAGACGCGAGATGCCGAAACAGCCAAAACAGCGATCGAGGCGGCTCTCACAGGTCACTTAGTTCTGACCACATTACATACCAACGACGCCCCGAGCAGCATCGCCCGACTCGAAGAAATGGGCGTAGAACCATTTATGGCAAGCACTGCCATCATCGGTGTCCTCGCCCAACGTCTACTCCGCCGCGTCTGCGACAACTGTCGCATTCCTTACAACCCCACTCAAGATGAACTTGATCGCTTCGGCTTACCTAGCAGCGACCTCGAAAAAACCTTCTACCGCGCTAACATCGTCAACCGCGAATCCATGGTTCCCGGTCAACGTGTATGTCCAAAATGTAGCGGTTCGGGATACAAAGGTCGTGCAGGTGTGTATGAAATCATGAAAATGACCGAACGCTTGCAAAGTGCGATCAACAAAGGTGCAACCACTGAAGTAATCAAAGAAATTGCTGTGCAAGAAGGAATGAAAACCTTGATGGCATATGCCTTTGACTTAGTGAGAGAGGGCGCAACAACTCTAGATGAAGTTCTTCGTGTGGTTTATACCGACAAAGGACGAGAAGCTGAAGAACGGGCAAGGCGTGGCAAAGGACTCGAATGTGACAACTGTGATGCTATGCTCACACCCGAAACAGTTGAATGTCCATACTGCACAACACCAAGAACTTTCTAAATTTCTTTTTAAACCCTGTGCAAAGCATAGGGTTTAAAAATCGTTATGTAGGGAACTATGCATTTATTAGGATTTAATCAGGAGAATCGCTCGCTATGGTAATGGACTACATCATCGAAGATTTGATGGAAGAGGTTGTAGAGCGTAAAGGTTCTGACCTTCATATTTCTTCAGGGCTACCGCCTTACATTCGGATTAATGGTCATCTCACCCGCACCGATCGCGATCCTCTTAGCCCTGAAGAATGTCAGCGCTTGATCTTTGCGATGCTCAATAACACGCAACGCAAGAATCTCGAACAAAACTGGGAACTAGACTGCTCCTATGGTGTAAAAGGGCTAGCCAGATTTCGAGTCAACGTTTACAAAGATCGCGGAACTTATGCAGCTTGCTTACGAGCGCTTTCTTCCAAAATTCCTGATATGGATGATCTAAACCTGCCACCAATTGTCCGCGAACTTAGCGAAAAGCCGCGTGGATTAGTGCTAGTTACAGGTCCAACAGGTTCGGGCAAAACCACAACTCTGGCGGCGATGATCCAAACGATTAACAAAACCCGCGCTGAACATATTCTCACGGTGGAGGATCCGATTGAATTTGTCTATGAATCAGTAAAAAGCATTATCCATCAGCGTCAAGTTGGGGAAGACACCAAAACTTTTGGCAATGCTCTAAAAGCAGCACTTCGCGAAGACCCTGATGTAATCCTCGTTGGCGAAATGCGTGACTTGGAAACCATTCAGCTAGCGGTATCAGCCGCCGAAACGGGACATTTGGTGTTTGGGACATTGCATACCAGTTCTGCTTCTCAGACTGTAGATCGGATGGTGGATGTGTTCCCACCTGAGCAACAAGGTCAAATCCGTGTGCAGCTTTCTAACTCTCTAGTTGCCGTACTGAGTCAAACTCTCGTGCAACGACATAATCCTCAACCAGGGCAATTTGGACGCGTGATGGCACAAGAAATCATGGTCGTCACACCTGCGATCTCTAACCTAATCCGTGAGGGAAAAACCGCGCAGATGTATGGCTTTATCCAAACAGGTGGTAAGGAGTCAATGCAAACTCTGGAGTCAGTTTTGGCAAAGCTATATATGGATGGTGATATCACCTTTGAAGCGGCGATGTCTAAGACTTCGCGCCCCGAAGAGTTATTGCGCGTAGTTGGTCCAAATCCTGCACCTGTGATGAAGCGAAAAGCAACAGGAGACTTACGATCGCCTGATATGGTGCGATCGCGATCGATCAGTGGCTAGCGGGTAATTTTTTTATAGAGAGGTGCAGTGATGGCAAAATTTCAGGGCAATTTAAAAGATACAAAAGGCAAAGCTGTGCAGCAGACAATGGTCGCTGTATCGCTCAAAGAAGCTCGTGATACTTGGAAGCAAAAAGGCTTTTATGTTCAAGATATCAAAGAAGTCAAAGGTGGATTTGATTTTGCGGCTTTGACAATGAAAAAGGTCACGGTCAAGGATTTAGCTTTGTTTTCACGACAACTAGCGACCTTGGTCAACGCGGGTGTATCAATGGTGCGTGGTTTGGGCGTAATGTGCGATCAATGCGCCAATCCTCGGCTCAAAATTGCGCTCACCGAAGTTCTTGATGATGTGCAGCAGGGTACTAACTTTTCAGATGCGTTGCGTAAGCACCCGAAGGTATTTGACAAGCTATATTGTGCGATGGTGCAAGCGGGCGAAACGGGCGGTGTGTTAGATGATGTTCTGGCGCGTTTAGCAACATTGCTCGAAGATTCGGCGCGGTTAACTAACCAGATTAAGTCAGCGATGACTTACCCGATTGTGGTTTCATCGATCGCAGTTTTAATCTTTTTAGCGATGTGTATTTTCATTATTCCTGTATTTGATGGCGTATTTAAAAGCTTAGGTGGAGAATTACCAGCATTTACGCAAATACTGGTAAATATCAGTAACTTTTTAAAAAGTGAGAAGATATTCATTCTTCCTGCCTTAGCTTTTGCTTTTGTCTTTATCTATAATCGCGTCTATGCAACCCCTGCTGGTCAACTCTATCTTGATGGAGTTTTCTTGAAATTGCCTTTGTTTGGCGATCTTGTCGTCAAGACTGCGGTGGCAAGATTTGCGCGGACTTTTGGCTCGCTCTCGCGGGCGGGTGTACCGATTTTAGCTTCGCTAGAAATTACGGCGGAAACCGCAGGTAATCTGGTGATCTCTAATGCGATCGACTCGGCGCGAAATGCGGTGAGAGAAGGCGGTCAAATTGCACCTGCGATGGAAAAGACGGAAGTTTTTCCTGTAATGGCGCTGCAAATGGTCAGCATTGGGGAGGAAACTGGTGAAATTGACAAAATGCTGATGAAGGTGGCAGACTTTTATGAAAATGAAGTCGAGGAGGCGGTAAAAGCGCTGACAAGTTTAATGGAACCATTGATGATCATCGTACTGGGCGGTATGGTCGGTTCGATTATTGTTGGGATGTATTTACCGATTTTCTCGATTATGGACAAAATCAAATAAGAAGTACCTCAGCATAATTAAAAGCCCTGCTAAGCAGGGCTTTTTTATAACAGTTTGATCGCCTCTTTCCAATTACTCCCTGATCGCAACCAATGTATTGGCAAATCGCCATTACCCGAACCGCGAAACCATGTTCTTTGGCGTTTGGCAAATTGGCAAGTGTGGGTTACGGTTAACAACTTGGCAGTCTCCAAATCAGTTTTATTAGCTAAATAATCAGACATTTCACCATAGCCGAGAGTTTTTAAAAGCGGTAAATCTACACCATATCGATCTTGCAAATTATGAATCTCATCGAGCCAGCCATCTTCTAACATCTGCTCGGTGCGATCGCTAACCAATTTTCGATAAGCATCTAGATCATCGCAGTCTAAACCAATCTGCACAATTGGATAATCAGGCGGTTGCTGACCCTGCTGCGCGGAAAGTGGTTGCCCCGTCACATAAAAAACCTCTAACGATCGCCAAGTCCTAACTTGATCATTAGCATGGATTTTGACAGCCCCGACAGGATCGACTTGGTGCAAAACTTGATAGCAATAATTTTGTCCTAACTCCTGAAGCTGCGATCGCAAATCAGGTTGCGGTGACACACGCGGAATTTTTAATCCTGAGGCGATCGCTTTAATATACAAGCCCGAACCACCGACTAGGATCGGCGTAACTCCTTCAGCATGAAACTTAGAGATTAAATTTTGCGCCTGATCTTGATAATCAGCAAGGGTTAAAGTTGTCTCAGGCTCGGCAATATCGATCAAATAATGGGGGACGTCCTGACGTTCATCTAAAGTTGGCTTTGCCGTGCCAATATCAAAATGGCGATAAACTTGACGCGAATCGGCACTCAAAATTGGTGCATTGAGATGTTTTGCAAGAGCAATCGCCAAACTGGTTTTGCCTGTGGCAGTTGCCCCCAAAATCACAATCAAACCTGCGGATTGCATCACTAATTACCTAACTGGCGGCGAAAATCTCTAGGACTAAGCCGCAATGGATTTTGAGTGTCCCAAATTCCTAGCTCTTGCAATCTCGCTTTGGACTGGGCGCGGCTAATATTTGCGTCATATTTACTATTGGGTGAATATGGATCAGCGATCGCTAGCCCTTCTGACACCAGATATTGATTAATTAATAAATTATCTTTCCAAATATAGGCAAGCAGGCGATCGGAATTATCCTTTTGCTTGACATCAAACTCTAGAATCACCTTCTGCTCTTTGATTAAATCTGATAATCGTTGACGGGCGCGATCGCCCCAGGGAGCTTGTTCTTTGAGCGGCGCACTCAGTCCCAGCAAACGCACTCGCTGCACAGTCATATTTGGATTGTTCACAACCGAAGCTTCGACAGTTTGACCACTAACAACACGGTTGATAATCCATAGTTCGCCGTTAACCTGATCCTTTGGCTTGGTAAAAGCGATCGCAATATTTGCAATCGTCAAAAATATCACCAAGATCGTAACCAAAATCAACGAACGTGTTGAAACTTTGGACTTAGTCATGATCAAAATCAAGAAATAAACCTAACTGAAACCAATGACGCTTGCGTTTCGCAAAAAACTGCCCGAACTGGATTTGATAAACTTCATCTTCATCTTGAGTCTCGATATCCAAGTCTGATATCGCATAGCCCGAACAGATCAGCGCATAACCCTCTTCTTGCAAAGCTGTTGATAAACCGATCGCTTCATGTTGTTCGATTTTGCCAGACTTGACTCGCATCGCACAAGCCGTACAAGCACCGTTACGACAAGCAAAAGGCAAATTGATTCCTTGCTGTTCTAGAGATTCGAGAATATAGCGATCCCCCTCAATATCAGCTTCATAAACCTTATCGTTTTGGCGATCGCGAATGCGAATGTGATAGGACATAGCGCTTATACAAGAGTCGGAATCATGCCCGTCTGCCGCGCATAATCAAACAAACCACCTGCATCAATTACAGGACGGACATCACCAAGAGACTTCAGCGCAAAAGTTTTACCCGTGGTCTCATTGATGATCAGATCATTATCAAAATCAATTGTCGCCTCTTCGCCAGTCTTAAATCCATCAATCAACCGATCAACTGATTCCCAAGGATATAACTCACCTGTCGCTGTGCAGTTACGGAAAAAAATCCGCGCATAGGACTGAGCAACTACCGCCTCAAGCCCTGCTGCGCCAAGAGCGATCGGCGCATGTTCTCGCGAAGAACCACAACCAAAATTTTCACCCGCCACAATAATTGAATAAACAGTCTTGCTCTCACCATTAGCAATAAAGCGATCATAGCGATCAGGCAACCCGATCATCGCATAGCTACCCAGCTTCTCGTACTCATCAGGTTTTGACGGCACAAGCGTCAAATATTCCGCAGGAATAATTTGGTCAGTGTCAATATTGTCATCCAAGACAAATACTTTGCCTTTGATCGTCTTACTCATGATTTTTTGCTTCTCAAAAATTCAATTTAACCTAGTTGTTCTCCCCTTTGGCGGGGAAACAACATATCAACTTTAGTCAAAATAAAAGAGCGTTACAACCTTGCGTTGCTCCTCGGCATCGCTGCAAGTTTGTAACAAAGTCTCACTTCCATGAAATGCAAAGCAGATCAATTGCTGACATTTAGAAATAATCTCTTGATTGCACAAACGACTTGCCTCTGGCAACGACAGACTATCATTCTCGCCATGCTCGATTAAATGAATCACATTTTCTAATTGATCGCGAGACTCATAAGGTTGTCTATCTAGACTTTGCGGTAAGATCACGGTCAACAAATTGGGGTCAGCGCGCAATGCACCGCGAATCGCCGCAAAATTTGTACCTGTTGCCCCAGACGTAATAATGCTATTACCAGACAGTGCCAAAGCGTAACTGAGCAGTTCGATCAGCAGTTGGTGGGTCAATGGTACATGGCGGGAACCTAAAAACGCAATCCGCTTTGAGCCTTGCTGCTGAATCGTTGCAAGCTCCTGCAAAAAGTCGTCTATCTTGGGTAAATTAATTGACTGAGTCAAACAAATCCCTCTCGTTTACTACTTAACTGATCGGACATTTACACAATATCACCTAGACTCTAGCGAAGCAAACTACAAATCTGAAAGAACATAAACGTCTGTGGCTCTCGACACCATAATATCTGAACCTAAAATCATTGCGATAATTGATATCGATGAGTCTGCATAATTTTTTAAAATCGCAATTTTGCAAAGTCCTAATTTTATAAAGCATTTAAGCAAACTTGCCATATACTAGATAGGCTGTCAAGTTTTCAACAGTAACAAGGAAGGAGTTATGTCTCGTTATAGAGGTCCGCGCCTCAGAATCGTCAGAAGACTCGGAGAGCTTCCCGGTCTAAGTCGCAAACAACCTAAGCACGCATATCCACCTGGAATGCATGGTCAAGATCGCAAGAAGCGTTCTGAATACGCTGTTCGTCTTGAAGAAAAGCAAAAGCTACGCTTTAACTATGGTCTAACTGAAACTCAAATGCTGCGTTGTGTACGCCGAGCTAGACGAGTTAAAGGTTCAACAGGACTTGTATTACTACAATTGCTAGAAATGCGTCTAGACAATACAGTTTTCCGCATGGGATTTGCCCCAACTATTCCTGCTGCACGTCAACTGGTAAACCACGGACATATCAACATCAATGGTAAAAGCGTAACTATTCCTAGTTATGGCTGCCGTCCAGGTGAAGTCATTACCGTCAAAGACAACGAAAAATCTCGCAAAATTGTCGAGCGCAACCTCGAATTTCCAGGCTTATCAAATGTGCCTAGCCACTTGGAATTTGATAAAGCAAAAATGACTGGCAAAGTCAATGGCGTTATTGAACGCGAATGGGTAGCATTGCAAGTGAACGAACTTCTGGTTATTGAGTACTACTCACGCCAAGCTTAAGTTTGATGTTCAGCTACGGGTTTTGTTGATCTAAGAATATTTGGTCTTGGATAAGCCGCTTGTAGCTGACTGCCTTACAAATGAGTAAACGCTATCAGGTTCAACCTCACTGCGAATTATGCAGTTAAATATTTCTCCCCCGACTAACCTTGATTTACATGTCCCTAAAGACTTTGTTAGGGGTTGTCCCCGCAGCGTTCGCATGGATATTGATCATCTGCTTTTAGCGATCGAGGCGCTAGACTTAGAAGCAGTTGAAGTGATGCTGGTCTTGATCGAGCAGCTAAATCTAGACAAGATAATTCCCAGTCGGGTAAGTTTTTGGCGACTGCGAAATACTAATCCGCTAAGGCGCAACTATCAGCGTGTAAGCCTAAGCTGGGACGAACTAAAGGCTTTAGTTAAGATTGTCTGTACTCTGGCGGTTCAGCTAGATACAGGTTTGCGAATGCTGATTAATACTCATCAACAAATAGTTGAGGGCAAGATCGAGGCGTTAGGGTTGCAGCAAAATCAAGCTTTTTTAGAAAATTATATTGCTCGCTTCCAGTCTTTGTATATTGGCAGAATGCGATCGCCTGCACCGATTAGTAATGATGAAATGCGCGAGTTGGCATTACATCTATTGACGCGGCTATTGTTGTGCGGTGGCGTGGCAGGTGAGTTTCGGCTTTGGAATAGTTTGTTTGATGGAGCGATCGCCTAATGACACAACGTATCTATAGTTTGCCAAGTTGCACTTTGCTGATCGATGGCATTACTACTGGTGGCGATGTACTTTCGATTTTGAGTGGATTTAACTGTCGGTTTAATCATCATCCTGAGCCAATTGTGGGTGGGCTTGATTTACTCAATGCTTTGGTTAAAGTGGTTGGGACTTATGCTCAAGCGTTAGCAAGCAAAAGTACGCTGACAATTCCTGAAGAGCAGGTAAGTTTAGAACTACAAGCAAAACATCTGCATTTGCTTTCGGTCTCAAATAATCAAGCAGATGCTAGCAACCCTCAAAAGTTGCAAATTAAATTGAATACGGTACAGCTTTTTGATCTAATGGAGAGCTTAGATCGTTTGTGTTGTGATCCAATGACTCTACCAGAGGTGAAGCTGGTGACACATATTACGGACTATCGATCGCAGTCTCAGTTAAATAGTCAGGCTTTTTCTGCGATCGCTGGAGTTGTGAGTTTAGCGATCGCGGCTACGGTTCTGTACTTTATACCTATCCCAAAACCACAGCCCAAACCAGCGCAAGTTGTACCCGTCCAAACTCAACCCTTGCCGAAAATTTCTACGCCGCCATCACCGTCACCGACAAGTTCAGGTGATCCAAACTAATCCCAAAAACAAAAAAGGGCGCTACGCGCCCTTTTTTGTTTTTGGGATTACTAAGTTTGCCAAACTACCATAAGCTATCAGCTAATATGTCTCAAAAAAACTATGACTAGAACCGAACGCGACTCGATGGGAGAAATGTCTCTGCCTGATAATGTTTACTATGGTATTCAAACTGCTAGAGCGATCGCTAATTTTCAAATTAGTGGACTTAAACCTTTGCCCACCTTCGTTGATGCTTGTTTGCTAATTAAAAAAGCCACGGCGTTAGTTAATGCTGAACTCGGGTGTATTCCTGTCGGTATGGGCATGGCGATCGCTGCCGCGGCGGATGAAATTTTGGATGGGCAGTTGCGCGATCAGTTTGTGGTTGATGTTTATCAAGCGGGTGCTGGGACATCACATCATATGAATGTGAACGAAGTATTATCTAATCGCGCTCTGGAGATTTTGGGTGATGTGAAGGGGAATTATGAACATGTTAGCCCCAACGACCATGTTAATTATGGACAGTCTACTAATGATGTGATTCCCACGGCGATTAGGATCGGAGCTTTGCTAGCGCTCGATCATGTTTTATTTCCTGCTTTGACAAATCTGGATGAACAGTTACGGCTTAAAGCGATCGCCTTTGCCCCAATCATTAAATCTGGGCGCACACATTTGCAAGATGCTGTCCCTGTCAGGCTAGGCGATGAGTTTCAAGCTTATGCTCAAATTATTAGTGATCATGTTAATCGCATTCATCTAGCGGCGAATGATCTCAAAACTTTAGGATTAGGCGGTAGTGCTTCAGGAACAGGGCTAAATACGCATCCAAAATATTGCGATCGCGTGGCTGAAAAACTTAGCGAGATTACAGGTTTTGAATTAAAATCCGCCAGTAACCTCATGGCAGCGATGCAGAGTATGGCTCCATTTGTGAATGTATCGGGTTCAATCCGTAACCTTGCTCAAGATACCTGCAAAATCGCTAATGACTTGCGCTTGATGGATTCGGGACCAAATACAGGACTGCGCGAAATCCAATTACCACCCGTGCAACCAGGATCATCGATCATGCCAGGAAAATATAATCCTGTGATTGCCGAAATGACGAATATGGTTTGCTTTCAGGTGATCGGTTATGATACGGCGATCGCTTTTGCGGCTCAAGCAGGTCAATTGGAATTGAATGTAATGATGCCACTGATTGCTTATGATTTGATTCATAGCATTGAGATTTTGGGTAAGGCGATCGATACTTTAGCGACTAAGTGCATCAAGGGAATCGTTGCTGTCGAAAGTCGCTGTCTAGCTTATGCTGAGGGAAGTCTTTCGCTGGTCACAGCTCTAAATACGCACATTGGTTATCTCAATGCGGCTGATGTGGCTAAGGAATCTTTAGCCACAGGTAAATCTTTGCGTCAGGTTGTCTTAGACAAGGGATTGATGACAGAAGAGAAGCTTGCTGAAGTTCTCAATCTTGAACAAATGAGTCGTCCTAACGGATAAAAACCAATATAAGAGAGATCGCCGAAGGCACTTTCTCTTATGATAAATAACTTTTAGTGGAGAAATAGAAAATCATGCTAGCAGTAGCAGTATTGGCAGCGGGTAAAGGAACTCGCATGAAGTCCAGCTTGCCCAAAGTATTACAACCTTTAGGTGGAAAATCTTTAGTTGAACGAGTTCTCAATGCGACTAATCCTCTAAACGCCGATCGCCGTATTGCGATCGTTGGTTATTGCAGCGATCAAGTGCGTGCTGCTCTTGCCGATTACCCAAAAATTGAGTTTGCGGAACAAGTAGAACAACTTGGTACAGGTCACGCAATCCAGCAATTATTAGAACCATTAACAGGTTTTGTAGGCGAACTGGTAGTACTCACGGGTGACTCGCCATTGCTGCGTGCCGAGACGATCCAAAACTTAATTGATCGCCATCGTGATCACCAAGCTTCTGCAACTGTGCTAACCGCAATCCTTCCTGATCCAACTGGTTACGGTCGTGTTTTTTGCGATCGCGATATGCGTCTGGAGCGAATTATCGAACATCGCGACTGCAATCCCGAACAGATTCTCAACCAACGAGTTAGCACAGGAGTTTATTGTTTTGATTGGCAACAACTCGCTGCTGCTTTACCGAAACTAACGACTAACAATGCTCAAAAAGAATATTATCTGACTGAAGTTTTTGATTATCTGACTTCTGTTTATGCCAATGATTTGGCTGATCCTGATGAAAGTCTTGGCATTAACGATCGCCTCCAGTTAGCTCATGCTTATGAGATATTGCAAAAGCGATCGCGTGACAAATGGATGCGTGCGGGTGTGACGATGCTATTACCCGACACGATTACGATTGATGATGAAGTGGAACTCGCTCCTAATGTAGTTATCGAGCCGCATTCTCATTTGCGGGGCAATACGAAAGTCGGCTCAGGCACAACAATTGGTCCTTCGAGTATGCTGACGAATAGCATGATTGGCGAGAATTGTCATGTGCAGTTCTCAGTAATCGAAGATAGTCAAGTTGCTGATCATTGTCGAATTGGTCCTTTTGCACGAATTCGGGGCGAGTCAATGGTGGGTGAAAAATGCCGCATCGGTAATTTTGTGGAACTTAAAAATGCCAAAGTTGGCGATCGCACTAACGCGGCTCACCTGAGCTATTTAGGCGATGCCACTCTTGGTGAGCAGGTTAATATCGGTGCAGGTACGATTACCGCTAACTATGATGGCTTTAAAAAGCATCAAACTGTCATCGGCGATCGCAGTAAAACAGGTGCTAACTCTGTGCTTATCGCGCCAATTAACATTGGTGACAATGTGAATATTGCCGCAGGTTCGATCATTGTGGACGATGTTGAGGCAAATGCGTTAGCGATCGCCAGAGCCAAGCAAGTTGTTAAGTCTGATTATTATGATCAAGAAGGTCGGAAACAGAAGTAATTGCAGGAAAGCGATCGCTATACAAAGCTAAGCGATCGCTTTCCTGCAATTACTTCACCAATGTGATCGCCCTTTAAGCCATGTGACTGGAACCACGCGATCGCTGCCTCTGCTTTCATGGGATCAACTACTATCGCCATGCCAATACCCATATTAAAAGTATGGAACATATCTAGTTCAAGAACTTCACCTTCAGTCGCTAGCCACTGGAAAAGTGCAGGAACTTGCCAACTATTACGAAAAATTTGTACTGCTTGACCATTTCCTAAACAGCGTGGCAAGTTCTCTGGCAAACCGCCGCCCGTAATATGGGCTAGCCCATGAATACCTAAATCAGCTTTGAGAGCTGCCAAAACTGGCTTTACATAAATCTGAGTGGGCGTGAGAAATGTTTCTGCTAAAGTCAAATTTTGAGTTTCGGGAGAAATTGCTAACTTATCACTCCACTTATAGCCCTTGCTTTCGATGATTTTGCGGACAAGACTATAGCCATTGCTATGAATTCCTGAACTCGCTAAGCCGATTACCACATCACCGATGTTTACTTGCGTACCGTTGAGCATCTCTGACTTTTCGGCGATCGCGACACAAAAACCTGCTGCGTCATATTCACCGACTCCATAAAATCCTGGCATCTCTGCCGTCTCACCACCGAGCAGCGCACAACCTGCCATTTGACAACCATCAGCGATGCCTTTGACCACTTCAGCTAACTGATCGGGTTCCAGCTTGCCTGTGGCTAGATAATCCAAAAAAAATAATGGCTCTGCGCCAGAGGTCAGCACATCATTTACGCACATCGCCACGAGATCAATACCAATCGTATCGTGCTTATTCGCCGCCTGAGCAATTTTCAGCTTCGTACCAACACCGTCCGTACCTGAAACCAGAACGGGTTGCCGATAACCTGTGGGCAGTTCAAAACATCCACCGAAACCACCGAGATCGCCGAGTACGCCTAGACGATGGGTTCTAGCAACAGAATCACGAATTTTTTCAACGAAGGTACGACCTGCTTCGATGTCTACACCCGCTTCACGATAATCCAAAGCCTCTAACTCCCAGTTTGCTCACTTTTTTAGAGGATTGCGAAGCAATCCTCTAAAAATATTTATGACCTACCCAACTCATCAGCCCGACGGGTTGCAGCAAGTACGGCTTCTATCATAGCGGAACGTAAGCCCGCTTTTTCTAACTGAGCGATCGCCGCAATTGTCGTTCCTGCTGGACTGGTGACTTGATCTTTTAGTAATGCAGGATGTAGCTTAGTTTCATCTAATAATTTTGCTGTTCCTAAAACTGTTTGCAAAGCGAGTTGCATGGCGATCGCTCTTGGCAAACCAGCCGCCACTCCACCATCTGCCATCGACTCGACCATTAGCGCCACATAGGCGGGACCAGAACCAGATAGTCCTGTTACTGCATTCATTAATGATTCCGCGACTTCGACAACTGTGCCGATCGCTCCAAAAATTTTGCGTACTGCTTCAAGCTGCTGGAGCGTCACTAAAGCATTAGCCACGATCGCAGTTACACCTGCACCAACTTGAGCGGGTGTATTTGGCATCGCTCGGATAATTGACTTAGAGGGAAACATCACCTCTAGTTGCGCCAGAGTCACACCCGCCATAATCGAGACAATACAATTTGTAGGAGCATTCGCTAGGGCTATCGCGGCTGTGTTCAGCGATTGAGGCTTGACCGCTAGAAGCATAATTTCCGCTTCAGCAGCCAACAAGTTATTCGGCGTAACTTGTACGCCATATTTTTTCGCGAGAATATCGCGGCGCTCTGACATGGGATCGCTGACGCAGATATCAGATGGCAGGTAAATCCGACTAGCAACAAGGCAAGACAAAATTGCCTCACCCATTACGCCGCCACCGATAATACTGAGTTGAGCTTTCAAGAATTTAATTTACCGACAAGTCTAGATGTTATTGAGCGAAACGGCTAACAGGAGCTTCAGAAGCCCATGCTGGAGCAGGTGCTGCGGTTGGACGGACTACGCGTGGCTGAGTCATTGGCGCATCATTTAATACTGAAGACTGCGATGTGACTTGAACACAAGAAGGTGCAAATAAGAAGATGCTGTCGCCAATGCGCTCTTGATGACCATCGAGAGCATAAGTACCACCAGCCACAAAGTCAACTGCACGCTGAGCTTGATCAGGGTCCATCATCGTTAGGTTAAGCACGACAGATTTACGTTCACGCAAAGCTTGGATGGCTTGAGGCATTTCTTCAAAGCTGCGAGGCTCCATCACCATTACTTGAGACAAACCATTTGCCGCGTTGGGCATACCGATTACATTGCTCATAGTCTCCGAGGTTGCTCTTAAGGCTGTAGGGCGTTCACGCGTGCGGCGAGTTTGTGGCTCTTCTGGCTCTGTTGCCGCGATCGCACCATTATCTTCTTGATAAATTTCTTGATATTCACGTCCAGAAGCTTCATCGTACTCATATTCGTACTCTTGAGCTTCAGACAAACCAACAAAATCCTTGAGCTTGGTAAAAATTCCCATTGTGATTCACTCCTAATGTTTGCTCCTCAGTTTTGAAACTTAAATATCATATATCTAGACTAGATGAGGAGTTTAATCTAATAAAGCAAAAGATTGCTTTGTCTAGTTATATTGGATTGTCTCTACTGTCCAAAACAGTATTGACAAGATATTTATCCGCAAACTGTAACCGATAACAGGTAAAAAAGATAGATAAACTTATTAATTTTTTTAAATATGACAAAATACGCCTTTTATTTCGCAAAGCCTTGTCATACATAGAACTTGCCTACTCAACCAAATTATAGAAACTATTAAATTTGTGCATACATCTAGGGAATTTATGATTAGTGGTTTTATATTTTCAGCATTTATGATCAGCAAAGTGTTCTAGGCTACAAAAATCTGAGTGCCAACGCGAATTATGGATGCACCTGCGGTGACTGCGATCGCATAATCCGCCGACATTCCCATTGAGAGTTCATGAATATTATTCCAACCCAGCGATCGCATTTTTTCAGCTAATTCACCAACGCGACTAAATAATGTAAAGGCTTGATCTTGATCTAAGCCAAGTGGCAAAATCGTCATCAGTCCCGCGATATTGAGATTTTGTAGTTCTGCTAATTTTGGTAAATCAGCTAATAGTTCTGATTCTGACCAGCCAGATTTACTAGGATCATCGGCTAGCTTAACTTGCAATAAAAGCTTGGGAGATTTTTTTAGTTCAAAAATTAGGCGATCGCATTGCTCCGCGAGACTAAGCCGATCTATAGAATGTATCCAGTCAAATTGCGCGATCGCGGCTCTCGCCTTATTACTTTGCAGAGAACCGATCATGTGCCAAGTGATATCTGATAAATCCGCTAATTCTTCCTGCTTAAGTTTTGCATTCTGCACTCGCGATTCACCGAAATCTCGCACACCTGCATCGTAAGCCGCCCGAATCGCATCAGTCGTGGTGTATTTACTGACAGCGACAAGTTTGACCTGCGAGGAAATGCTAGTACGAATTTGATTAACGCGATCAGCGATCGCATCAGGATTAACTTCAGACATGAAATGTAATGGACAAGTTTAGAGTGCGGATTTTGATAAACTAATATAACTTGAATTTTTATTACATATCCTTTTCTCCATAAATTCCCAATGCGTATCTCTTTGAATTGGCTTCGCGAACTCGTAGATTGCAATCTCTCGCCGCAAGAGCTAGAAGAAAAGCTCACCATGGCAGGCTTTGAAGTGGAGTCGATCGAAGATCGCAGAACATGGGCTGAGGGCGTAGTTGTCGGTCATATACTCACCGCCGATCGCCATCCTAATGCTGATAAATTACAGGTTTGTAAAGTCGATATTGGCGCACCTGAACCACTACAAATTGTTTGTGGTGCGGCAAATGCCAGAGCGGGTTTGTTTGTACCTGTCGCTACGATTGGGACATATTTGCCCACGATTGATTTGAAATTGCGCCCGACTAAGTTACGCGGTGAGCGCTCTGAAGGGATGATTTGTTCACTTGCTGAGGTGGGTTTAGCGAAGGAATCAAGCGGTATTCATGAATTTCCTGACGGTCTGACGGTTGGGAGCGATGTTCGTCCTCTGTTGGGTTTAGATGATGCGATCCTTGATGTCACTTCGACCGCCAATCGTGCCGACGCTCTAAGCATGGTGGGAATCGCGCGTGAAGTGGCAGCTTTGCTCGGTCAAGAAGTGCGCTTGCCTTTGGCAACTGCGGATTTTCAGCCAAAAGCTGCGAATTGGGTAACGGTAGAAGATGCTAAATCTTGCCCTGCTTATATTGGCACGTTGATTAAGGGTGTGAAAGTGGCGCGATCGCCTGAATGGTTACAGCGGCGAGTGGAAGCGGCGGGAATGCGCTCAATCAATAATATTGTTGACATCACCAATTACATTTTGTTGGAATGGGGACAGCCGCTCCATGCTTTTGATGCTGATACTTTGGTAGATGGATTTAACATCAAAGTGCGATTTGCTAATGCAGATGAGAAAATTAAAACTCTTGATAATGTGGAACGCAATCTTACTACTCAAAATTTATTGATCACGTCAGGCGATAAACCGATCGCGATCGCAGGCGTAATGGGTGGAGCCGAAACCGAAGTTTCGGATAAAACTATAAATATTGTTTTAGAAGCGGCGCTATTTACGCAGGTCACGACTAGGCGATCGGCGCGCGCTCAGGGTTTACGCACTGAGGCTTCAGCAAGATATGAGCGTGGTGTTAATCAAGCGGCGATCGAATCAGCTTCGGCAAAAGCGGTACAGATGATAATCGAATTGGCGGGCGGTGAAGTTGTAGAACAAAGCATCGTTGACACTCGCTCTAAAAAAGTTCGCGTGATTGAGTTGCGCTTGACTAAAGTTTGGCAAATATTGGGTGAAGTCGAGCGCGAAGAAGAGGAAGGTGTGTTGCCTTTATTATCAGAAGCGGAAGTCGAGCAGACCTTGCGCGTGTTGTCCTTTGAGCTAGAACGTCAACCCATCGAAGAAGGCAGTTATGCGACTTGGAAAGTCACCGTTCCACCCTATCGCTATGCGGATATTGAGCGCGAAATCGATCTGGTTGAAGAAATTGCACGCATCTATGGTTACGACAAATTTGTGGAGACTCTTCCTGCTCGAACTGAGTTTGGATTTCTCTCCGCCGATCAAGAAGGTTGTCGGATGATCCGCGCCGCTTTCCGTGCTGTGGGCTTAACGGAAGTAATGCATATGTCCCTATGCAGTCCTACTGATTCCAATCAAGTTAAAATCAATAATCCTGTCGCAATCGAATATGGAGCGCTCAGAAGTGATTTATTATCAGGTTTAATCGATGCTTGTGCCTTTAATCTCAATCAAGGTAATGGAATCCTGAATGGATTTGAAATTGGGCGCGTGTTCTGGCTCGATGAGGCTGGCAGCGATGAAACCGATCGCATTGCAGGAATCTTTGGTGGCGACCCGACGGTTGGCACTTGGCAACACAACTCCAAGCCCATGAACTTCTATGAAGCCAAAGGCTTGCTAGATTCTGTATTCCATAATCTCTGCGTCACGGTCGAATATCAACCCGATCAAAAAGATGCGCGTTTACATTCAGGGCGCACTGCTTCCCTCTGGATTTCAGGTGAACGCCTCGGTACATTCGGTCAATTACATCCCCAATTACGCGCCGAGAAAGAACTTCCTGAAGAAATTTATGCGTTTGAGCTAGATTTCTATACTTTGCTGGATGCGATGATGAAAAAGTCGATTCCTATTTTTCAAGCATTCTCGACTTATCCCACTAGCGATCGCGATATTGCCTTCTTTGCACCACTCAAGTTTACGGTTGCCGAAATTCAGCGCTCCATAAATCATCTCGGTGGAGAGCTTCTAGATTCGGTGACTCTCTTCGATCAATATATTGGTCAAGGTGTTCCTGAAGGTTCGCGCAGTCTTGCCTTTAGATTGGTTTACCGAGCTAGCGATCGCACTCTGACTGAGGCAGATATTCATCCTATTCATCAAAAAGTGCGAGACTTGCTCGAAGAGAAGTTTCAAGCCACATTAAGGAGTTAGGCGGCTAACCCTACCTCAATCTTGGCTAAGATCACTCATAGCAACGGGATCGCTGTGATAAGCTAACAGGGTTAGTGTCATTAACACGAATAAATATGGATCGACCTTCTCGCTCTGTTCCCCAAGCCGCACAAGCCGCCTACTCAGGGGATTCGTCATACGGACGAACACCGCCGCCTGACCTACCTTCGCTACTACTAAAAGAGCGAATCATTTACTTTGGGTTGCCGCTTGTATCGCCCGACGAATACAAACAGCAGCTTGGTGTCGATGTTACCGAATTGCTGATCGCACAACTGCTTTATCTGCAATACGAAGACCCTGAGAAACCAATTTTTCTGTATATCAACTCCACAGGGACATCTTGGTACACAGGTGATGCGATCGGTTTTGAAACCGAAGCTTTTGCCATTTGTGACACGCTTAATTATATCAAGCCTCCTGTGCATACGATCTGTCTCGGTCAAGCAATGGGAACCGCTGCGATGATTCTTGCGAGTGGAACCAAAGGTTTTCGGGCAAGTTTGCCAAATGCCACGATTGTCTTACATCAAGCCCGTCGCCAAACAAGAGGACAGGCCTCCGACTTGCAGATTCAGGCGAAGGAAGTATTAACTAACCGCGCCGCGATGCTAGAGATTTTGTCGCGCACTACGGGCAAGTCAACCGAATCCATTACTAAAGACATGGATCGGATGTTGTATATGACTCCTGACCAAGCAAAAGAATACGGCATTATTGATCGCGTTCTTGAAAGTGCAAAAGACTTGCCTACAGTAGTTCCTGTGCTTGCCTAGCAATCCATCTGTTAATAGCCAAATTATTATATATAGATAGTATTTAAAACCATGCCTATCGGTATTCCTAGAGTTCCCTATCGCTATCCGGGTGATTCCTATACGCAGTGGATTAATATCTACGAGCGTTTGTCGATGGAGCGCATTATCTTTTTGAGTGGTGAAGTTACAGATGGGATGGCAAATGCAATTATTGCTCGCCTTCTCTACTTTGATTCAGAAGATCAAACTAAAGATATTTATATCTATATCAATTCTCCTGGTGGTTCGGTTTCGGCAGGATTAGCAATCTTTGATACGATGCAACACATTAAGGCTGATGTAACTACAATTTGTGTGGGGCTGGCGGCTTCGATGGGTTCATACCTCTTGATGGCTGGTACTAAAGGTAAGCGTTATGCTCTGCCAAATGCACGGATCATGATTCACCAGCCATCAGGTGGAACTAGAGGTCAAGCTTCGGACATTGAGATTGAAGCGCGGGAAATTATTCGTATTCGTCAAAAGCTGAATGAAGAATATGCTAAGCGAACTGGACAGCCTCTAGAAAAGATTGAGCGCGATATGAATCGTGATTACTATATGTCTTCTCAAGAGTCTCTTGCTTACGGATTAATCGATCGCGTACTCGACTCGCCTCAGGAAGTAAAATAAAAACAAAAAAAGGTTGTGCTAAGCACAACCTTTTTTTTGCAAAAGTCACGGTTTATGATGGCTTGAATTTAACGAAAAACGATAGGATCATTTAAATCCTTACAAAAATTGATTTTAGAAGGTGCGCTTTCGCTGCCATCAGCAAAGGTAGCCTTAATAAACTGACTGCATGATTCATTGTTAGTTGAACTGTCCCAAACCATTTTGCTATTTTCGCCAGGTGAAATACCTGTGCCAATGTCAAAATAGCCCCAGTTACGACCTGTCTCAGAAACTAATAAACTTTTGATTGTAGAGTTACTACTATTCTTGACATAAAAATACCACTGTTCGGCAGAAGCAGAAGCAACATTGGCAACTAAGCTAAAAGCAAACAGGCTTGCAGAGACCAAAAGAGTACGCTTGATTAACATTTTTTAGTTATTCAAAATAATTTGTGATCTGAATATAAACTATGAAATATTGTTTTTACTATCAGCTTAAATACTTATAACTTTTTAATAACTTATTGTGTCTATGCCGTTTATAGTCCAATCAATTCAGTTGCGTTCTTATCAAATTCCTTTTCGTGAGCCTTTCCAAACTTCTGTGGGAACATTTCTTAATCGCAAAGGATTTGTAATTGAGATTAGCGATCGCTTTATGGCGGGGAATAGCGGTTTAGGTGAAGCAGCTCCACTTGATGGCTTCGGGATGGAATCTCTTGCTGAAACTGAGCAAGCTTTGAGAGAATCTCAGCGATCGCTAATCAATACAAAAATTCAAACTTTAAGTGATATTGAGAACTTGCTCACCGACTACGATCGCACACCTGCCGCTAAACATGGAATTGAATTAGGATTACTTAATCTATTAGCGCAAAAGCAAGGTATAACCGTCTCACAATTGCTAGTAAATTTCTATTCTGGCGCAGTTTGCGATCGCGTAGCTGTTAATGCTGTGATTGGGGCGATCGCACCTGAACTTGCGGCAACAAAAGCAAAAGAATATATAGATCAAGGTTATCGCTGTCTCAAAATTAAAGTTGGAACTAATGATTTTGAATTGGATTTGCGAAGAATAGAAGCAGTGCGATCGCAAGTTGGGAATGCGATCCAGATTAGGATTGATGTTAATCAGGGCTGGTCGGTGAGTGAAGCGATCGCTAATTTAAAAAAACTAGAATTTTTCCAAATTGAATATGTGGAGCAACCTGTAGCGGCGGCTAATTTGATCGGGATGGCAGAAGTCAGGCGATCGCAATCTATTCTTGTCGCCGCCGATGAATCAGTTAATAATCTTGAGCAATTGCAGCAAGTAATTAAAGCGCAAGCTGCGGATATTATTATTCTGAAACCAATGGCGCTCGGTGGAATCTTGACGGCTCACCGTGCAGCAGCGATCGCATTTCAGGCTGGTTTAGATGTGGTGGTGACCACGACTATTGATGGGGCGATCGCGCGTCAAGCCGCCTTTGATCTAGCGGCGGCATTACCAATCAAACGAGCTTGCGGTTTAGCGACAGGACATTTACTTAGGGAAAACATTTAATCAGCGCGCGAAGCACGCGGCTTAAATGTTTTCCCTAAGATTACTTACTACGAGGGCGAGATGTTTCTTGGAAAATTTGGATTGCGTTCAGCGGATCGCTGCTGAAACTGCCAAGCTTATTGACTCTTTGTGGCGTAGCATTGTAATTGCCCGCTAAGACTGGCTCTGTCGGCACAACTTCAAGATTAATATTTTGAATCTTGAGACTGGTACTAGATGAATTTTGGCTGGGAGCAAATTGATCGGTATTTGTGGGCAAAATTGGCTGCCCTTGAGCAGGTCGTAATCGATCTGCATCACCGAGGCGTGGTTGGGCGGAATTAGTTTGCGACCATGCAGGAGTTGCAATTGTGGCGATCGCCATGGTTATTAAAAATTGAGAAATGCGTTGATAAGACCCGTTCATATATTCCTCTGTTTGGCAGTCAGCGATATTAACTACATCGTTCCTATTATCTCCCTAACTAAAATCAGTATGGTTAATCTTTAGGTTTAATCGCGTTTTTAAAACCTAATACCAACAAAATATTTGTCAAAGTTAAAAATGACTCCGCGCTACCATGCAACCAGTCAATATTGGCTAAAGCCTCACCATATTGAATCTGAGCATAGAGTCCTGCGGGGATCGTAATCGCCACAAAAACTAATGTGCCATAAAATCCCCAAAGTCCCAGCTTGGGAAATTGTCCTGATTTGGTCGCAAACCAGAGAAAGGCAAGATAGGGAAATAGAGATAATCCGAATATGGTTTCTTTAGTCATAATTGTATAAAAATTGTATAAAATTGCCATCTACATGAAAGTTAGTGAGTTACTTGTGCAGTACGTTTTGATTATTCACGAAGTTGTCGATTATCCAGCTTGGAAAAAGATTTTTGATAATGCTGCCAACATTCGCAAGCAAGCTGGCGAGACATCTTATCAAGTTCTCAAGTATCAGAATGATCCAAATAAAATTGTGCATTTTTCAGCATGGACTTCAATTGACGATGCTAAAAGATTTTTTGAGTCACCCAAGCTTGTCAAAATTAGAGCAGAAGCAGGCGTGAAGTCTCCTGATTTTATCTACTTAGAGCAGATCGAATCAGGTACTCTTTGATTTTTGAAGTGATATTTTCCAGATGCGATAAGCCGCGATCGCGAGAGTGCAATTGCCGAATAGCGTCAAGAATGCTTGCACGGTTACTAGCCATTCCAGTGAGTCAGCGTTATCAAAAAAGTGCCAAGTACAAGCACACATCGCACTGATTAAAGCAGGAAACATCGCCCATGCTAAGCCGCCCCAACCGCGATCGCCATGCTGTTTGTTGTATGTCCAGATCAGCCAAATTGCTACAGCCCACTCGATCACACTAGAGATATGAATTACCCATGTGGGCAAAGATAAAGAATGCATGGTTATGTCGTCTTATTTGTTGTTTTGCTTATTGTTTTGCTTGTCGCAGCGCTAAAAACTCACAAATTTGCCGATCGCTTGGTTGTCCTGAGATCGCCCCGACATTTAATGTTGATAATGCACCTGCGGCACTAGCATAGGCGATCGCTTGATCCCCAAACTTAAGATCAAGCAGATTGGTAAGCGGAGCATGATAAATCTTATGGATAAATGCTGCTAAAAAAGCATCTCCTGCACCAGTGGTATCTACTGTATGCACGGGGAAAGCTGGATGTTTGCCCTGCCTTTCGCCTAAATAATATCGACAATCTTGATCACCATTAGTGATGATAATCCCTTCGAGATGGTTATAGGCTTGCGCGATCGCGGCAGGACTGGTTAATCGGAATAGCAGCTTTGCTTCATCCTCAGTCATTTTCAAAAAATCTGTATACTTCAGCAAAACTGGCAATAGCTTAATTACCTGTTCGGGATTTTTCCAGAACATGGCTCGCCAATTCACATCGACAACTACGCGGACAAAGTTTTCTTCAGCGAGTTTCAGCGCCCGCCCGATCGCTCGCGATGTCTGTGGATTGGCTAAGCCTAATGTACCTAATACCAAAAACTTAGCATCCGCAAATAAATGCTCTGGCAAATGATCGGCTGACAGCAAAGTGTCTGCAAATACTGTTTGTTCATCGCCATTAAATCGATTAAATTGGCGATCGCCACGAGCATCACGAGTTATATACACCTCGCGAGTAACTGACTCAGGATATACTTGGACTCCCGAAGTTTCGACACCTGCGGTACGCAATTGATCAAGCAGATCAGCTCCTGCGGTATCTTGTCCCACAGAACTGATTAGGCTGACAGGTGTACCTAACTTGGCTAAACCACAAGCAACGTTAGCAGGCGCTCCACCAAAATATGGCTTCCAAGAGCTAACTTGCTCGTAGTCAACACCGACATCTTCAGCAATTTGATCGATTAAGACTTCGCCAAGACAAATTACACGCGGCATAGTCAAGTTCACAGCAGTTTGGACTTTCGCGCTTCAATGATAGCAATAGCCGCATCCACTTTGTCAGGAAAAACGACAATCAAAGAACTCTGAGGAGCGCTATCTAGGGCAGCTGTGACTGCTTCCGCTTCGTCAAGAATTGTAATGCAAGGGATATCGCTATTCACCTCGGCAATGCCTTGACGCAAGAGGTCAGCGACTGCACGCGGTTCACGTCCACGCAAATCTTTATCTTCTTTGATGAAGATGCGGGCAAACATTTTGGCAGCCAATTGACCTAGCTCGATGATATCCTCATCGCGGCGATCGCCAGGTGCGCCAATCACGCCAACACTCTCACCTTCCCATTTGTTGATGAAGTCAGCGATCGCCTTAAACCCCGCAGGATTATGAGCATAATCGACCAGCACATGGAACTTACCTAAATCAAATAAATTCATCCGACCTGGAGTTTGTTCAGTCGAAGCCACAAAACTGGTCAAGGCTTGACGAATATGTTCAATCTGCACATCTTGAGCAAATGCCGCAAGACTTGCCGCTAGTGAGTTTTGAATCATGAAAGCTGCCCGACCGCCTAGGGTCAAAGGTACATTCACCGCTTCTTCGATCCGCAGTTTCCAATCACCTTTTAAGATTGTTAAATAACCGCCCTCATATACTGCCGCCAGTCCGCCTTGCTCGACATGAGCTTTAACCAAAGGATTATCGGCATCCATACTAAAATAAGCGACTTTTGCTTTAACTTCTTGCGCCATCGCCACAACCAACGGATCATCGGCATTTAGGACTGCATAACCGTTTGGTAAGACAGTTCTCACGACCACGCTTTTGAGTCGAGCTAGGTCTTCGATCGTATCAATATCACCGATGCCTAAGTGATCAGCTTGGACATTCATCACTACGCCGACATCGGAGCCATCAAAACCCATGCCAGAGCGCAAAAGTCCGCCGCGTGCAGTCTCTAAGACGGCAACTTCGACCGTAGGGTCGCGCAAAATCACTTGAGCGCTATGAGGGCCCGTGGTATCGCCTTTTTCAACTAAACATTCACCGATATAAATACCATCGGTAGTCGTGAAGCCGACTCGCTTACCTGTTTGTTTGAAGATGTGTGCGATGAGACGGGTAGTCGTAGTTTTGCCGTTTGTACCTGTGATCGCCACGATCGGGATGCGGGTTAGTGCGCCTTCTGGAAACAGCATATCGATCACAGGAGCCGCGACATTGCGCGGTGTGCCGATACTCGGATTTGTATGCATCCTGAATCCAGGAGCGGCATTTACCTCCACGATCGCACCATCGACTTGACGCACAGGTCGGGAAATATCTTCAGTCACCATATCGATTCCCGCAATATCCAAGCCGATAATCTTGGCGACTCGTTCAGCGAGCCAAATATTTTCAGGATGAATCTCATCGGTGCGATCAACCGATACGCCGCCTGTGCTTAAATTTGCAGTCGCTTTGAGATAGCAAATCTGACCTGTGGGTGGCACTGACTCTAGCGTAAATCCTTGTTTGACCAAGATATCCATGCTGGTGCGATCAATCTCAATCCGCGTCAAAACGTTGTCGTGACCATCGCCTCGGCGTGGGTCTTGGTTGGTGATCTCGATTAGTTGAGAGATTGTCGATACACCATCGCCTGTGACATTGGCTGGGACACGCTCGGCTACGGCAGCAAACTTACCGTTAATTACCAAAATGCGATGATCGCGCCCTGTATGAAAGCGCTCGATAATTACTTCTTCGGATACTTCTTGCGCCATGTCAAAGGCAGCGATCGCTTCTTTGACACTCTGGACATCGATAGTGATTCCGCGTCCATGATTGCCGTTTAGGGGCTTAATCACAATCGGGAAGCCACCGACTTCGGCGATCGCATCTTCTAAATATTTGGGCGATCGGATTGTCGTTCCCCTTGGTACTGGCACACCCGAATCACGCAAAATCTGCTTTGTCCCCTCCTTGTCACAAGCCAGCTCTACCGCCAAAATCCCTGTCTTATTCGATAAAGTCGCCTGAATCCTGTTTTGATGCACACCATAACCCAGTTGGATCATCGCCCGACTACCAAGCTCTAGCCAGGGTATGTTTCTTGCCTTAGCCTCAGCAACAATCGACTCTGTACTTGGTCCCAACTGACCATCCAGCCGAATATCTCTCAAATCCTTAAAGTCTTCTTGCAACTCAGTTGTGGCGTACATCCCCGTTTCTAAAATACTGGTGCAAATTCGCACGGCTGCTCGCGCTGCATAGCGCCCCGCCTGTTCAGTCTGGTATTCAAATACCACCTGATAAATATTTTGCTCAACCGTGGGTCTGATCACCCCAAAGTCTACTTTCATGCCGATGTAGCCTTGCATGGCGATCGCAATATCTTTGATGATCTCAGCCAAAAAGTCAGCATCATTGATACCTGTACGCTGGGTTATGTCTTTTGCGGCCAGACTTGGTAACACCTTGCAGAGGTTTTGATAAAAGTTAACGCGCTGTACTTGAAAATCCTCTAAATCTAGTCGCATAACCACAAGTTGAGGTCGTTGGATACTCCAATAGTTTGGACCGCGTAATGTCTGGATTTTGAGAATTTTCATAGTCAATCGTCTTTAAAAGTGCAGCCAAGGTTTAAATGTCCAGGAACTGATCCTAGCGATCTTATGGATCATTGTTTTGTATCAATTAAACCAAAATTAGGTTGGTTAATCATAATTAACAAAGTATAGCAATCGCCATGACAATAGAGCGACCCAAGCGATCGCGAATATTTTGTCTTAATAGCTTGCCTGAAGACGATTTTGGCAAAGATGTCCAAATAGAGATTAACTTGGGTAATTTATATCGGGCAAGAGATTTTTGTTCGCAATATTGCCTGATGTCTTCTAATGATAATTTAGCTTCAGTGACAATCACAGCCGCAACTATCTCTCCCCATTCGCGATCGCATATTCCCACCACACAAACTTCAGCGATCGCAGGATGTTCTAATAAAATCGCCTCAATTTCGGTCGGATAAATATTTTCACCACCACTAATAATCAAATCAGCGCGGCGGCTGACCACATAGAGATATCCATCGCGATCAAGATAGCCAAGATCACCTGTATGTATCCAGCCATCTTGAGTCGCTATGTTTGTATTCAAATATCCCCGCATCATACTTGCACCTTGAATAAGAATCTGCCCGATCGCACCATTAGTAAGCTCTTGTATAGAATCATCAACAATCCGTAGACGATTCCCAAACAGTGGCAGCCCTGAAGAACCTTGTTTAAGAGCAACTTGATGAGGGGAAAGTGTTGTAATTTGCGAAGCTGCCTCAGTCATGCCATAGGTCGGCATAATCGATAAATTTAATTCCAGACATTGCTCAATTAGTTCTCGACTAGCGGGTGCGCCGCCCAATAAAATCGCGCGTAATTTCTGGAGGTTCTGTCGATCAGGATGTCTTAATAAGCGAGTTAGCATCGTTGGCACAAGCGAAATTAGCGTTACTTTCTCATTCACGATCGCATCTAAAACCTCCTGCTCATCAAACTTAGGCAACAGCGTTAGAGTTGTCCCATTGATCACACTTCGCCACGCGATCGCACATCCACCCACATGAAACATCGGCATACAGAGCAACCAGTTATCATCTGATTCGACACCTAAATTTAGGGCTGAAGCGATCGCGCTATGAAAATGATTGCTATATGTTAATGGAACTCCCTTTGGTTTTCCCGTTGTTCCTGAAGTGTAAAAAATTCCTTGAATATTCTCAAGATTAATATTTTCATTTTTTAAGTTTCTCTCTTGAGTCAGAGAGCCTAAAAATTCGCACATGATCAAGTTATCAATCTGAATATTTTTAGCGATCGCCTTAGTAACCTGATCACAAAACAAATATCTAGTTAAGCTATCTTCTATCTGCCATCGCAACTCTTCAGCAGTCAGCCGAATATTCAGAAAAACAGCTACAGCCTGGCACTTAACTAATGCATAAACAAGAATGATATATCTTGGATGATTAGTTAACAACAAGCCAACGCGATCGCCTGATTTTATGCCCAATGCTTGCAGATAGTCCACGCATTGATTAACTTGAGCCTCTAGTTGTGAGTATGTCCAGTATTCTGATTCTTGATTAGAAGACGATCTGAAAATTAGTGCGATCGTATCTCTTTTCTGCACTGATCGTTGTGAGAGCCAGTTAGGAAATTTCATTTTAAAGTTTATCGAGATATGATGGACTAAATCAAATATTAACTTAAGAGTAATTGCAATGAATCCATTTGGTGGTCTTGTTCAAAAAGCATTTTATTTGGGTTTAGGCTTAGCAACTGTCGCAGGCGAAAAAGCTGGTGAGACTATTGGCGAACTCCGTACTCAAGCCAGTAAATTAGCCGATGATCTAGTCGAACGCGGCGAAATGACCAGCGAAGAAGCCAGAAAATTTGTAGATGATCTGGTGCGTAATGCTCAAAAGCCAATCGGTGAAGGCGCTCCAAATCCTACTGGCAAGGACTCACCTCGCACGATCACGATCGATGATGAAGATGATCAAAGTCCTAATCAAAATATGGGTGATGTCGATTTACTAAAAGATAAAGTTCAGTCTCTTCAAGATGAACTTAAGCGCTTACAGAAATAGAATATCAGTGGCGCTTTGCACCACTGATCCCGAACTCACTAAATTACCAAGTCATCAAATTTAGAATGCGATCGTCATGTATTTTCTAGGGCAAAAGACAAATAAATTATGACCAGTCATCTAAGTCATGTAATTGAATTTAGAGAAATATATTTACCTAAAAATCAGTTTGGTTTGTGGAGTAAGTACCCAGCTAAAGCAATATATTCCTAATTTTGACGAAATCATTTCCCAAGTAGAATAACCAACAACTAAGGAGAAGCTTCTAAAGACTGCACAAGTTGCACTTCTAAAAAACTGGTCGTCAATGAAGCAGGAAACTGAGGAGGAGCGATCGCTTGAATATACGCATTATTCAGATAAGCCGCAAACTGAGGACGATTATTTAGATGCGTTTGAAAAAAGGCAAGACTTAAGGCTCTAGCATAGGGATGCGTAAACTCTGGCTTCACCCCAAATACATTCTCTGGAATTACCACTACTCCTTTTTCGCTTCTTTCTAAAAATGAAAAATGCGTTCCTTTGGGGAAAGTAACTAAATACTTATTAGAACTAGCTAACCATACAAATGGAAAGAACTGTTCAGGAACCGCAGGGGTAAACAAGTCCTCTCCACTCGCAAAGATTGCTATGGGAATCTTGATGTTTTGCATTCCTTCTTTACCTAACAAAGCACTGCCCAGAGGATTTAGCGCTAGTACAGCTTTGATACGGCGATCGCTTAAATTAACATTGTTGGTAGTTAAAGTGCTAAATCGACATTGCAAAACTTTAGAAACATTAAAAGAAGAGACATCTGGCTCAGGTGTGCTGCATTCCTTATTGATTTGATTGAAGTTAAGTTGAGCGCCGCCTAAAGTCAGCACTGTATAACCACCAAGTGAATGCCCAATCAATCCCACCTGTTGTGTGTTAATGCGATCGCGCCATAGGGCTTCAGTTTTTACCTTTTGTTCCAATGCATCCAATAGATATTTCACATCATTAGGACGTTGAATCGCTTCATCTGATTGTGGAGCTTTACTTACACCCGATAGGAACGCCGCAAAGTCACGACTGCCTGTTTTGGGATGTTCTAGCGCCGCAACCGCAAATCCATGCGAAGCGAGATGCTGTGACAGATACAGCAAAGTGTCAGGATTAGAACCAAGTCCATGGGAAATCACAATTAGCGGCGCAGGTGTAGTTAAGCCCTGTGGCAGATATAAATCTGTCAATATATTTACATTGCGATCGCGTTGCAAATAAGTAAACTGCTCTTTAGTCCACTTCACCTTTCCTGCAACTCGCAAATCATTTTGAGCAAAATCTGAAATCTTATTCTCAGCGATTGCTTGTTTCTCAATCGCAGCAATCACCTGATCTTTTTTATAAATCAATTGTGAAACTTCGGCATAAGCCTGTAACCCGCGTGGCAAGTCTAAATAGACAATCGGAACTGGATATCGCCGCAATATATTCAGCACAGTCAGCCCTTCCTCACTCTGAGCCGAGAGAATAAACGCTGATCGCAATGCTGAAAATCCATTTAGTTCTGGAGTTATCTGTAACACCCTTCCCAATCGGCGTACTAAAATCTCACCGATAGGAGAATAGGTGAACTGCGACATCGCCACATGACTAATGTTATAGCGAGTAGATAATGCTTCGCGAAATTGCGTCTGTTGTTGCGGAGACAATTGTCCGAGATATAATTCCAAGCGCCTGCTTAATTTACCTTCTTTAGCAAACTGCTCCAAATCACTAACATAAATCGTAAATTCACCAGCAAGTGGATACCAAAAGCGGATTTGTTCAGCGCTATGGGCTGGAGTTAAATCGGAAAATATACTAGAACAAGCGATCGCTATTCCAATTCCCAAAGAGCTGACAGAGGCTTTGCGATCGCGCCACCTAGACAAAAAATTTCCCATAACAAACAAGCCTCCCTAGATTTTGCTAGATATGCGATGATGCTATAGTAATTACCACAAAAAAAATCACAAAAAAGCTTTATTTAAATTTTTTGTTTGGTCTGCCAATGTAGCACAGGGGTAGTGCAGCTGATTCGTAATCAGCAGGTCGTGAGTTCAAATCTCATCATTGGCTTATTTTCATTGTCTGAAAGCAGGTTAAAGACCTTACACTGCAAGGTCTTAAGTATGACTTGTATTTTGTCAATCCTACCTAATCATACCTAATACCACCCAATCAACACGCTAAATCTAGGCAAAATCTAGGCATGACTCAAAATGATATAGATCCAAAAATCTCCCAAGCAAACGGAAGATTGAGATCTGCAAAAGTTGGTATTTCAATAGAAAGAAAAGGCGATCGCCTATATCTGCGTGGAATTTTACCGCCCAAACCAAATTCGCAAGCATTAAATCATTATCAACAGCGCTTAGCACTAAACATCCATGCTAATCCTCGTGGATTAAAGCTTGCGGAAGCCGAAGCCCGAAAAGTTGGTGCGTTGCTAGATTGCAAAGAGTTTACATGGAGTCCATATTCAAAACAGGCATTTAAATCTGTGACCTGTGGCGACTGGGTAGAAAAATTTGAGAAAGATTATTTTGTTAAGCGCGATCGCAACCCAAAAACCGAAACCACATGGCGAAAAAATTACTACGAAGTTTTAAAGCGTCTCCCAGTTGAAGAGCCTTTATCAATTGAAATTTTAAAAAATCTACTTTTATCAACTAAACCTGATACTCGTAGCCGTCAAAACTACGCAATGGTTTGCAATTCTCTAGCCAAATTTGCCAATTTAAATACAAATTTCTCGCTTTATAGTGGGAATTATTCACCTCGCAAAGCTACACCGCGAGACTTGCCAACTGATGAAGCTATTCAAGACTGCTATCACAAAATCTCAAATCCTTCTTGGCAATGGGTTTATGGGGTGATTGCAACTTATGGGATAAGACCCCATGAAGTTTTTTATTTAGATTTTGAAGACTTACCGATCGCCACTGTGACCGATGGAAAGACAGGAGCAAGGCGAGTATGGGCTTGTTATCCTGAATGGATAGAAACATTTCAAATAAAAAACGTTTGCTTACCAGCGGTGACTGGCAAAGCAAACGTTAATTTAGGAGAACGTGTTAGCAAAGCATTTAAGCGTTATGGTGTGCCATTTGCCCCTTATGATTTGCGCCATTGTTGGGCAGTGCGATCGCTAGAATTTGGGCTTGATATTTCACTCGCCGCGCAACAAATGGGACATAGTGCCAAAGTTCACAGCGATTTGTATCACCACTGGATAAGCGATCGCCATCATCAGAAAGCATACGATTTGCTAATGCAAAGAAGCGATCGCCCCAAGCCACCTTCTATCAGACACGATTGACGGGTTTTTCCAAGTAAATCAATCTTTGGTCTATCCGCCCCAAAGTTACCTCTAAGTCTTTTAGCTTATCCAGAATTTCGCGATGGCTAGACCCAATATTTTTAATGTCAAGTCTTGACTGTTTGATAACCGCACCTTGCCAACCAAACCCAAATACAAGCCCCGCAAAAGTGATGATATGGGGTATTAATTCCTTTAAGTCCATTGTTATAAGCCTGTCAAAAAAAAATTAAGGAGTTAGCTCAAGAATTTGCGAAGAAGCGCCCGCCCCGTTGGCGATCGCAAAAATAGCCCCCGTATATAGAGTTGCTAAGCTCCATTCATAGAGAGTATTTGCAGGAACAACTGCAAAAAAGTTGGCAGTTGCTGAAACAGTGTTGCCAGTGCCTAAATACATAGTGCGGTTGCTGTTATTAAAAACAGAAAATCCTTTTCTATTAGTGTTTGCTGCTAATAGTTGCGTCGCAGCCGTACCAACAGTAACAGTAGTCGTTGTTGCTATTGAGCTAGGCGTAGAATCAAGATTTGCTGGTATTGAAGCTTGTAGATATAGAGCCATGTGTTATCACCAATTATTGTTTATTGACCGAAATATTGCCAGACTGTAATTGAAAAATTAGTGAGCCATTGGGTAGGCTTAAATCTGAGGCGATAATTATTGCCAGATACAATTTGAAACTTGATTAATGTAGGATTGAACCCCACATAGCTATAAGAATCAGAAACTTCTAGCCGAGTAAAAAAACTGTCAAGAAGCTCTAAATCGATGATCTGAATGATGTCCCCTGCCTTATTCCAAGAGGCTTTTTTTTGAGGCGAATTAATATCGATCGCGATGACCTGAGAAGAGAATAGAAAAGATAGATCGACACTGTCCCCTACAGCGCTAAAAGTCTCGCTGGTAGCATACAGCCAGTCGCTCATATCCTTCCTACTCTAATTCTTCATCAAAATCATCATCAACCTCATCATATTCTCCCCCTAACGCATACTCGATCGCATCTTCAAAAGATACGGTGTCAAGTACACCTGATCCACGTTTAACAACGCATTGAGAGCCATCAAAATCGAAAGGCAGATTGCCGTTTAAAATTTGATAAAACTCAGGGTCATTAGGGGTAAGAATAAGACGTTTCATCATACGACAGTTGCCCAGTCCGCAGCATTAAACAAACCAGCATAACGACCAAACTCCGCAGGGAGAGAACTTTCATTAGAAGGATCGTAGAAAGTGCTTGAATTGACAGAAGTAGCACTATCGCCCTTCCCTTGAATGCTAATTGACTTCACTCTAGGAGGTTTTGGGAAAGAAGCACCGAAAACTAGATCTGTTTCTGTCCCTACAACCTTCTTGATACCTAAAGCCTGAAGATTAGCTCCAAGTTTAGTTAACTGGGTTTTACGCATTGCCCATGCATACTTAACACCGTTGACGGTAACGTAAACAGGAACTTGGAACCGCGAGGGGTTCTTTCTTCCATTTGACTTTGCTTTGCTAATATCCCAACCTGCCGCAACAGCCGCGACAATTGCTGAAGGGGCAATGAAGCTCGAATTTGTGCCTGTGGCAAAAGTCTTAGATGCGCGTTTGGGCTTTGGAGAATTGGCTCCAAAGATCAATCCAGTTACAGGAGTAGTAGCATCAAGCACTTGATGCCCCAAAGTTGTGCCTTTACTTGCCTCAATGGTAGTCCTGAAGCCGTATTTGTGATCTGCATAAGGCGCTTCAAGCCCCACATAAACTAATCTAGATCTCATTATTTTTTCCTATCAATAAAGTGTTACTTAGAAACCTGACTAGAAAAGGCTCTAGGCAGTTACAGCAGTTGTCTCCGCTTTATTCAGAGGCGCACGGCTGCTAAAAGAATAAGTCGAAGAAACATAGAAATTGCCTGTAGCCAGATCAGTCGAAGGAATTCCTGAGACTGGGCTAGCGTAGCTTGCCAACTTAGTTGTATTAGCTGGATTAGCGTTATACGCAATCTCTGCATCGCTAGCAACATCAAGCAAATTCGTAAGGAACTCAGCAACTTTTTGATCAGTGAGTGCGATCGCACTTTCCCCCATCAACTTTTGTAAATCGATTGTGAGATTTGCACCTGAAACACTAAATGCAGTTTGACCAAGTGCAGTATTTAATTGAGAAAAGTTTAAATCAGCCATGACAGTTATGCTATATGTAGAAACATCACAACGAATCTAGCGCATTTTCCGCAAAAGTAAACACTACATATAGTGTTTTGCAGATATGCAAGATGCTACGATAGTACAGACGAGTATAGATAGAACCCAATGGGTTCTATCGTAAGACGCATACTTTTCTAGCCATTTATAAATACTTTATAAATTTTTGTAAACATGGAATTAAAAGTCTATTCACGCTTATCGACTTGCAGTAAAAGAGCAATTTCTCGAAAGCGTTGGCATTTTGGCAAGAGTTACCAATATGTACCGAGAGGTCGGCTATTGGTGCGATTAGCGAAAGAGCTTGCGATGAGTAAAGAGGCTGTTTATTCTCAGTTAATGAAAGAACGCGAATATTTACTAAAGCAACAAAAATGACAGAACTTCAGCAGACTTATTCGCGTACTCAACAAATCTTGACCGCTTTCTCTCAAGGCGATTCAGCCATGAGAATTATTTATCAGCCCTCGGCAACATCGCCTTATGATCGCGTGTCTACTTTGCGATTTTATGGGTTCATTACTTCTCTGCGAATGAAGGTTGATATTGATTCGATAGTAGAAGCTGATATGCCTAATTTGGATGCAGACGCGTCACGAACAGAGAGGCTGGTCGCTTTGCGCGATATGGAATGGAAAGCACCGCGTAAACAAATATCATTTTTCATTAGAACAGCGCGGGTCGATTGGCAGCCGATCTTTGATGTGTCATTACTAAATCGACTACCTTACTATCAGGTGAATTTACTCCCATACTTCACCGACAACATTAGCTTTGACACTTCAAATGATTGCTTAATCGGCGCGCAAATAACATCAGCAGGATATGGGCTGCTAGAAGGGACAGACAGGGTAACAATTTATGGCAGTGTGCGTGAAGAAGTAACCACACTCCCAACAGATGCCAAAGAGATTAGCTTTGCAACTCCTTTCAACTGGGATATCAGCGACACATCACAAGTAATCCTGAACGCCAATCCAAACAGGCAACAGGCGACTTTAGTTAATCGTTCTCTTGTTGAAGAAGTATTTATCAATTATGGTCATTCGGCTGAAATAGGAAAGGGAATTACCCTGATGCGTGGCGGTGGTTCCTATGAAATAAATTTACAAAATTTGTATCGTGGTGCAATTTCGGCAATCTCAGAAAATCCTGCCACATTAACTGGCATAGAGGCGGTGTAACTATGTTTGATCTTGATACTTGGATATTTGCAGAAAATCGGAGCGATCGCCAGAAAGAAGTAGAGGCTATTTTTTTACCCTATAAATGCGGGAAAATTGAAGCAGAATTAATTGCTATCAGGTTTAACGCTCATGTTGTAGCTGACACTTACTACATTATTCAACCAAAATTTACAGGATTACTGGAATGAGGGGAGCGGCTAGGATTGGAGGGCGAGCATTTAAAGCTCCTAGGTCTATCAGGGCGGGAAGATCTCGTGACCTATCTGATTATCCAAATCTAGGAGAGCTGCCTGTATCACCAAGTCTAGTACCAATAAATGATGAATGGTCAACTTCTGTGGGCGGTTCTCCAGCCGATCCAAGAGATTGTGCGAGATATCCTGCCTCGCCTTATTGCGACGGGGATTTCTTAGATTTAAGTCCTGTTGGATATCGGATAGATATAAAGTCAAATGAGTGTGAGACCTGTATCTATACATATCCTATCCTTGCTTTTTTAGTACTTACGCCCGTGGTCGTGTGCAGGCGCAATCCAAATTGTAGAAAGAAAGAAGAGCCTAAAAAGCCAAGCACTAGACCTGGTAAATACGATGAAAATACCACTTCAAATAGATGGCAATCGCCAGAGTGTGCTGAAAGAATCAACACGATACATAGGCGAGTAAACGCGACTAATGATTACCTCGCAAGAGAAGAAGAAGCCTATAGCTACAATCTGGAGCACTCCGATCCATCAAATATTAAGGATGTTCGCGATTTTACTTCTGAATGGTATTACCACGATCTTAGAGCTATTCTTATCGAAGGAGATAATTTTAGTGCCAGCGGTAAAATAGCACTAACTTATGAGGGAGTAATTCATAGGGAAGGGGATAATGGGGATGGACTGTCTGTAGGAGTGCCTGCTCAATTTGGCTATTCATATGTCAGTTTTACACCTGGTCCATGCCC
This sequence comes from Cyanobacteriota bacterium, assembly GCA_025356295.1. GTDB lineage: Bacteria > Cyanobacteriota > Cyanobacteriia > Pseudanabaenales > Pseudanabaenaceae > Pseudanabaena. The sequence continues at coordinate 24,231 of JANXUJ010000102.1, read as the reverse complement.
AGGAAAGAATATCCCACCACCACCACCTTTTGGAAATGATGATGATGATCTAGATAGAAAGGACAAAAACAAGAGAGGAGGCGATAAAATGTGCTGCAATGATTGCAAAGACTCAGTAGATTTGAATAGAAAAATACTTAAAATACTTGGTGAAGGAGTTATTAAAGTTCCTAAATCTTTTGATTCAACTTTAAATAATACAGAAGGGAAAACTACTGACTTAACGCAATCACTTGAGTATTTCGGAAAACTTATTGCTGAAAGGCTAGGCACAGGGCGCTATCCGATTGAAGTACCTGAGAGCTTGTTAGCCGATAGAGGCGACAAAATGCAGCAAGTTCCTAGCCTCACAGATTATATGTGGTGGCTCACCAATCAAGCTGACGCAATAATCGGTGAGTTTCCTATAGAGATAGAGGTAAAAGATATCGATCCTTTAAGAGAGGGCGATCAGAAAAAGCAAATAAAATTGCCTAATCTTGCTGAGTCGATCGCTGAAATCTACGGATTGACGATAAAAAATTCTGTCAACCAAGAGGTTGAGTTAAATATGCTTTTACGTCTTGCTGCGGAAATAATTGCTACTAAAAATGGTGTGGTTGTAGCGCAAGATTATGCAAGGGCTAATGCTGGTTTTTTAGGGTATAAAGGGAATTTCAAGGCTAGAGAGCTTCTATACAATTTTGATTTCGGCTCAGTGAATCTAGATCCAAAAAACAATCAACCGATTATTTTAGAAAAACTGCTAAAGACTACAAAGGGCTTTGTGCAAGGGTGGGAACTAGAAGACAAAGAAACCGTAGTGGGATTTCTTCAGAAGTTAATGTTTTCGGCTGGGATTATTAAAGCTGTATTTTTTCGGGGTAAAAACCTCACTAAACAGCTAAATAAAGAAGCCACCTCTATGGCGAATGATGAGAAAAATAGCGATAAAGATTGGGAAGGTTTTTTACAGCAATTAAACAACCCAAACTCTATGTTTAATAAGGATTCTGTTGAAAAGCCTGAAGTTAGAGAATCACCCAAAGACCCCAGAAAATCATGACTCAATTTAAGCTTACAAAAGGTAACTTAGCTAGCCGTGCAATTAGAGAGAAAATTGTAGGGGGAAAGAATAAAAACAGATCGCTTGATCTGAAAAATCCGATTACGCGATCTGAAGATAAAAATATCTTCGATCAGGCAGGGGATTTTTTTGGTGGATTAACTAGCTTTATTTCTGGAGGGATTAAAGCTCTAGCCCCTGCGGGGGGGTTGGTTGTTTCTTGTTTTAGTTGGCTAATTGATAGGACAAACCAACTAAAAGCGTTTAACTGGAACGCGTCAGACAAAGAGTTAGAAGGGCTAATGAATAGCCAAAATCTAAGAATTGCAACAGCTTGGGGTAGTGCATTAGGGCGATCGCTTGGCTGGATCGCTGGCATAGGAATTGGCTACGGTGTTTCGTTCCTTTGTCCAGTTATCGGCGGCGCGGCTTTAGCTCGTACTGTTGCGGGGAATGTAGGTAAAGAGGCAATCGGTGAGATTACGCAAAGCTTATCAGGAGCGCTATCTCAAACTGTCGGGGCATTGGCAAACAATACTTTAATTAGTGGATATATAAATTATCGAAGGCTCCTTAAATCTTTGCCTAGTAATATTCTTGGCGGTATCTATGGTGAATCCACAGCCGAATTTATTAAAAAGACATGGGGATCTGAAGGCGCTCCAAATCTTTCTTTTAATTCCAAGATGGAAGAATTTGTAGAATCAATTCAAAATGACAAATTAAGAGCTTTTGTTGATTCTTTTTTGGAAGAAAGTTGGGACGGATTTACAGAGGCAGGAATGATCGTAGCCTATGAGCTAGATTCGGCATACGCACAAGCAAAAAGGGCGCAAGAGAATGCGAAAGGCAAAAGGAGAACTGTTACCCTCACTCCTGATAAACGGAAAAAGACAGAGCAATTATTACTGTCAGCAGGTACGTCTGATCTAGAAGAAGACATTATGACAACCCTAAACAATTATCGATTAATTGCTAATAAAGACATGGGGCAAATTGTGGGGATGCCTGCTGACGATTATGTGAGCGCTAAGCCACTTCGCAGACAGCTAGTTATCGTTTTTAAGACCAAAAAAGAACCGACTTGGAAGATGCCAGATGGGAAACCTGCTAAACAATATGAGGTGACTATCCCAGATGTCTCTTTAGCGTTAACTTGGGGCAAAATCAAACAAGCTGCTAAGGCTTATACATGGGGTAAATTTCGGGCTACTGCTCACTTAGATAATGGGCGGCAGATGGCTGTTTATGGAGCGTCTAAGAGTGAAGCTGAAAAGAGTTTGAGGCGGCTTGCTACGCTTACTACTGCCAAGATATTGGCTTTAAATGTTACCGAGGAGGTAGAAAAGAAAAATATAAATCTACGGAAACAACCAAAGCTTGTATACCCTGCTTACGCAACTTTGCTGGTTCGTAGACCCACTACAGGTGAGGGAAGAGACTTTTTAGACGGGAATAAGCTGGATGAGGATCGGATTCGGATCGATCTATGGCCCGTTGAACAACCAGCGGGAATACAACCACTTAAATAAAAACTATGCCAATCTCTAACCCAATTTTGCAAGGGCTTACAGTGTATCAAGGGGTAGACTTGATACTCTCCGATTCTGACCCTATTACCGCCCCTATTGAATCAAAAAAGTTTTGGTTTAACTATGCCGATCGCAATTTATTTTTAGCGATCGCTACCAATTCCGTGACGGATTGGATAGCACTGGGAGGCTCTCCAAATTGGGCAGATATCGAAGGCAAGCCTGATACTTTCCCCACTACTTGGGATGAAATATCAGGCAAGCCTGATATAGCGCCCTCCATCGATGCTGAAACTATCTTGAATAAGATTTTGGTTCAAGATGGCGTGGTATTGACCACCGATGACAATATAATTTTTGAGGACTAACCCATGACCAGACACTCGACCCTGACTAATCCCAATGATTTGCACTATGCCAAGCTACGAACTTTTACAGGCAGTCCCTCGCTGATTACACCTGATTTTGTCGATCAGCTATTATCAGCGACTGATACTAATAAAACCTATCGAGCTACCAGTCTCACTGAGGGTGGCATGGTTGAGCTTTCCGTACAATCCGACAACGAAGAGGGCAATGGTGGAAGTTTGACGACTGTTGGCATTGGTGATCCGCAAGATACACCGACAGCGATCGGACAAAACTATTTTGATTCGGCATCACAAACCGAATGGATTTCAGTTAACGCCTCAATGAATGGTTGGATTGAGAAAGGGTTTCAAACAAATCTGACTATTTCTTTAAATAATCAATCCAGCCAATCCCTGAGTAATTATTTCAGCATTTTTTATGCAGATACTGATCCAGCCACAATTGAGTCTGGAGATTTTACTTTTACGCAACTCTTAGGGTATTTGCAGTATGGAGAGGCTAAGAGCTTAGTTTTTCCTGCGGGTCGCGGATGTTTTGCTTTTGTCCCATCCTCTCTCGATCTGCAAACTACTGCCATTAATTTAGAAAGCCCTTATACAGGGTCTAACGCATACTCTAAATTTCAGGTAAGAACCTCACCTTATAATCTTTTTGTTGACGATCAATCAGATTTTTTTGCACAGCCAATTGGCAGAGGATATTTAAATATTCCTAGCTATGCCCACAATTTAAATCAAGGCTTATCTTTGCCTCGACTAATTAAATTTCAAGTAGGAATAAATGTCCTAGATATCTAATGGATACGAGGCGTCAACCAACAACAAAGAAAGGCGATCGCCAATTTAGCGATCGCCTTTCTTTGTTTGGTGTGGTTACAACAATTAATTATCTCTTAAATACTGACGATGCAACCGTAATCACCGTCGCACTGGCAATCAATCCAAAGGCTAGGTTAACCAGTGACTGTGTGGCTTGCCTGTAGACTTCAAACTTATAGTTTGATTTTTCCACATCATTTTTTAACTCTTCGAGTGAATTTAAAATTTTCTGTTGAAATTCTTCTTGCGACATTATTTTTTGCCTAGTGATTTTGTATGACCTTAATTATGATCGCTAAATTAGCGATCGCCTTTCTTTGTCTCGTAATTGGTTACAGTAGCAAAATTTATTTCTTAGGCTCTTTGAAATGAATGCCAGTCCTATTTTTGAGATTAATTAAATCCCGATCTACAAAATTTACTTTATTATTTGTTGGTTCAGACTTGGCTTTATCCACAGATTTTTTGGAACTTGGTCTGCTAATAAGGTCGTAGCCATGAAACATATATAGAGTTAGTACTAGCCAAACAATTGAGGCTACTGATGCAAGTCTTTCTATTTCTGAATTAGTCATATACCCAGTAGTGAAGGGGATTATGACAACTAATAAGGTTGATACAACACCAAAAATTAGTACTACAAATGATAAAAGTGCTTCCTTAATACTTGCTGGACTAGGAATCTTTTTCGCCCATCCTTCAGGTTTATTGCCTAGTAGCCAACAATGTATATATGCATAGCCAATGAATGGCAAAAACAACCCAATCAATGACATGAATATGAAGAATCCTAAATGTCTGGTTGCATAGGTGAAGTATTCGCCATAGGTTGAAAAAATTCGCAGACTGGCAACTGTTGCAGACGTAATGAAAAACAAGACGATCACTCTCAGCAAACTTACTCCCCTTGGCATCCATACAGACATATTTCACCTTTCTAGTTCTTTAATTAAGAACCATTACACGCGAATAAAAATAAGCTTTAGCATTTCCAGGCAAAGAGTCTATCAGTTTTTGCAAACTAGAAACTTGTATATCTGTTTTGCCATTGCGAAACCTACTTATCTGATTTTCTCCTACACCTGACCTGTCTGCTATATCAGCAGCCCTCAAATCAAAAAGTTTCACTGTTTCATCGAAAGCTTCTCTGTATCCCATTTTGTGACCTTGAGCGCTCATTACATGATCTAACGCATTGCATTGTTATGCAATGCATGATAATGCAATGCGTTAGCATTTAGGAGTACAATTGCAGAAAAATGCAATTGTACTAAACCTTATGTCTATAAAGGAATTTAAAGAACTGTCTCTTGACGATCTGGCAAGATTAACGGACTTGGACAAAACAAGATGGTCTAAATATTTCAACGGACAGCTAATGACTGAAGCCGTTTTGAATAACTTGTCGGAATCTTTAGGGATGAAGCCTCACATCTTACTGTTAGCCATCAACCAGAAAAGATTGCATAGAAATGCAATTGATGTTAAGTTAAATTCCATTGCATAGAAATGCAATCGTTTAATATTTAGGGCTAAAACCAATGACATACCCAAATCCCGCAGGCTATTACCTGCCATTGCCTGAAACCTATGAAGCTGAAATTAGAGAACTTCAATTCACCGAACTAGCCGTACTTACTAACAACATCACCTTTTCCCTTACTCCATGTGGTGGTGATGACATTGTTACGGACGATCTGTCGATAGAAGCAGACCAATACCTAAACTCTCTAACCACAGAAAGTCGTATCTCACTAATCCGATGGCTATCAGAACGTCTTTCATACCTTGCCAACCCAGCACTAACAAAATCATGACAACAGAAAAATGCCTTGCTGTTGGCTTACCTCATGAAGTAGCAATGGAAATCTCTGAATTACCATCAATCGGGAAATCTTTGCTAATGCATGAGCTAAGCGATCGCGTACTTGAAGCGATGGACGGACTTTTAATTTTGGATCTGAGTGCTACAACTACCCAATGGCTCAAATCCCTAACCACACTTGAAACCCTTCAACTGGTTCAGAACTTATCTCTCATGCTCATGTCAGAGGTCAAAAGATGAAAGAGATTTTTCTAGCACTGCTCATTTTCTCTGCTCACTACGATCCATCCCAAGCTTACAGCCAAGATACTCGGAGCTGTGCCGACCCCAGAACACAATACCCAAGCAACCCACCATGTCACAAATCACCGATTGGGAACCACTCGATCAAGAAACTTCAACAGCACAAGAACCAGAAGGTCATCTTATCAACTCAAACACTGAGTATCGCGTTCATATTAGAAAACTAGAGAAAAGCCTTAGCGACACAGAAGTCTTACACGCTAAAGCTTTAGCCCAAATCAGAAAAAGCTATGAAGATACTTTTAAATGCTTCAAAGCAGATGTGATTGTCACTCTCAAAGCTCTAGAGCTTTGCGCGATCGCTAGTCAAAGGCATGGCGAAATCGCCCTAAATCACCATGTCCGCGATATGCGTTTGGAACATCTCCAAGCAATTATCACTAATGCAATTACCGATTTTAGCGATCGCAAACTAACCAGCTACGAGGATGACTTCTAATGCCCACATACAGGCTAGATGAGCCTCGCTTTCTTCGTGGAAAGCTCTCTCGCAATATGCAAGTTTGGCTTGAAGAAATCAAAATCCAGCCCGATGGCGAGATTTATTACACCGAAAACTATGTGCAAATCAGTCTAGTCAAACTTTTGAAATATCTCAACCGTTAACTAACCACGCGATCGCCTAATTACCACCAGTGAAATTAGGCGATCATTTTTTAATCTTCACCCCATATAAATTAATGCTTACCGATTCAGCCAGACACTTTATTAGCACAGTTACCACAGCACATCTAACTGAAATGCTTTGGTCTCTTTCTTACTCTGTCAAAGAAGAGCTTTCTAACTCTTATCCCTCCGAGTTTTATTGTCCTCAAGGTCTACAAGCTAGATGGTTTGAGGATGAGGTGAATGACCGACCCATCGACCAAAAGCTTGACCTTATCAAAGAGCTTTGCGACCAAATTAAGACCAATAGAAAACAGTAAACATTCACAGTGATCACACTTTAGGTTCTACCAATGCCGATGAATCGCAAACTTTATCCACCTGACTGGGATGCGATCGCATTTTCCACCAAAGAGGCGGCTAACTGGACATGTCAGAAATGTGACAAGAAATGCCTTGAACCACATCAGGTCTTTGAAGAATACAAGCGCGATCGCCGCATCTGGGCAATTTATACGCTCACTGTTCACCATATCGATCATGTGCCAGCGAATTGCGATCGCAAAAATCTAATCGCACTTTGCAGCGTGTGTCACCGCCGCCAACACGCTCACGACAAGAAATTTGGAATCACGACCAATCAACCAACCCTTTTTTAGTCATGCCAACAGCAACAGAACAATTAATAGATTTCACGCAATATCTTGATTTCAACTCAAGCGGGCGGGCGCAATGCCCAGTATGCCTAGCGGATGGCAAGAAAAATAGAAATATTGCCATCAGTTCAGAGGGGAAAATCAAATGTCACCGCGATTGCAGTTTTCCCGATATTCTCAACGCTCTAGGGATTGATACCAAAGACACCGAAAATCAACCGCCCATAGCGAAGAGAATCACACCAATCAAAGCGGCAACTTCCACAGAAAAGAAACCCATATATCAATCTGTTGAAGTGATTGAAGCCAATAACCAAACTCTATTAACTCAGAGCAAAATTGCTAAAGAATGGTTAGCAAAGCGCGGTATTGATGAACAGGCGATCGCCCGCTACAAATTGGGCATCGCCAAATATAGTTTTAGAGGCAAAACGTACCCATGCATCACCATCCCGTATAACCGTAAAGGCGGATGGCAAAACAAATATTTTCCTGCGCCTTGGATACCCAAAGCCGAAAGGTTGGACGGTGAAGGAGAAGAAACTAGAGCCATGCAAGACACAGGCTCAAAAGCTGACTGGTATTTCACCCTCAAAAACGAGGAAACAACTGAACTTTGGATCGTTGAAGGTGAATGGGACGCGATGGTTTTAGCCCAAAATTTCATCGCAAATAACATTACTAATATTGACATCTGCACTGGGACAGGCGGCTGTGGCACTATCCCAGTGCAGATGTCTCCTCTTGATTCCTACCAACATATCTGTATCTGGTACGACCTCGACTATGTGAACTCCAAAGGCAAACGTCCTGGTCCCGATGGCTCGGCAAAGTTAGCCGCCACAATTGGCGATCGCGCAATTTCCTGCACAGTTCCCCATCCCGAAAATTACAAAGACGGATGGGATGTCTCAGACGCTTTGCTCAACGGCTTTACTATTGCCGATTTTGAGAAAGTCAAACATCGCGAATTAACAGAGGTAGAAAAGAAAGCGATCGCTATATTAAAAAAAGCACCCGTATCTCTGGCTCATGAACTTGAAAGCTTTGGCATTGTTGGACGCACACTAAAAACAATTTCTGAACATCTATTTGAGCCTTGGTTCGACTGGGGATGGCGCAATTTTTCGAGGTACATCACCGACAAATCAGAGCTAAAGATTTTATGGCAAGAATTTAGCCCTTTTGGTAACTTGCACAGCCTTGAAGCGATCGCCAATTCCGATCACTTCCTAACACCCACAACCAACAGAACCAGAATTAAAAAACTACTTGAGAAAATGTTCAACAGTCGGCTAAGACTAAACAACATGACTCATTATGTTGAACTTGATGGCGTGGCAATTACACCTGATTACCTTTATCTAGATCTGATGGATTACGGGATTGAATCATCAAAGGATTTTGTCATGGATAACTTTTTCAAACTTGCCACAAAACATCAATATGATCCGCTAACAGAATATTTAGAAGGGTGCTATGCCAAATATAGTGATAGCACCATTAATTTATTAGATGCGCCTGCGAAAACATATCTCAAAACTACTGAAGATATTTACGATGTCTACCTGCGAAAAACCTTGATGGCAGCCGCAGCTAGAGCCTTAAGTGCAGGTTGTAAAGTTGATACAGTTTTCGTCCTTTTTGGTGCTGAAGGGCTTCAAAAAACTACATTTTTCGAGATTCTTGCAGGGCAATGGTTTGAGGGTGGACTAGGTGGAAATGTAGGTGATACCAACGAAATGATGAAAATGGCAGCAAGTTGGATTTGTGAATGGGGCGAAATTGAAAGAATCTTTGGTCAAAAAGACACCTCAACCATAAAAGCATTTTTAACCAGACGTGAAGATGTATTTCGCCGCCCATGGGGTCGCACCATGGAGAAAACACCAAGGCGATCAATTATTGTTGCATCCACCAACCGTGATGATTTTCTCTCAGATCCCACAGGCAACCGCCGCTATTGGGTAGTCAAGTGCGAACACCAAATTGATACAGACAAACTCAAAGAAGATCGCGACAAAATTTGGGCAGCGGCTGTGGCTCTATTCAAACGTGGCGAAAAATGGTGGCTAACCAAAGACGAAGAAGCACTCAGAACTGACAAGAACAAAGACTTTACCAGTGAAGAAATTTGGTTTGAAAAAATTCAATATTATGTCAACTCGGCAATTGAGGGCAAAGTCACCACATCCGAAGTTTTAGAAAATGCTCTAAAAGTAGAAACTGCTCATCAAGACAGATCGGGACAAATTCGCGTTTCTAAGGTTCTTAGTGAACTTGGTTGGAAAAAGAAAAAGTCAAACGGTGTAATTTTGTGGGTAAAACCAGATGCCCCACAAATTGCAAATCAAGTATCCCTAGTATCCCTAGTATCCCTATCCCCCTCACAGCAAGAAAATGGGGATAGGGATACTTTATCTATCTATCCCCAAAAAACAGTAAGTATCCCTAACAATACAGGGATACTTGATCCAAATAATTCTAGGGATACTTTGACAGGGATACTTGCAAAAAACAAAGTATCCCTGTCTGACCCCCCCCTCTAGTAATGACTTTCAAGGTACCAGGGATACTAGGGATACTAAAACATCTCTCTCAGGTGACGGTGTAAAAGGCACTCATAGGGGTACTGAAACAGCTACAACCCAGTCACAGTGTATAAAAGTTGATGATTTAGTACGGCTAGATAAATTAAAAAAACCAAAAGCGACAAAAATTGAGCTAGCAACAGTTTGGTATGTCACTAAAGTTTTAGGCTCTCAAATCCATGTCTCAAGCGAACTTGCAGGCGAAAGAATCTTTGATGTCAACTGGCTTAATAAGGTTTAGGGAGATAAGTACCATGAAAAAAGATTGGATATCTACAGACAAAGCCGCCGTTCAGCTAGGCATTACTCCCCGTCAATTACTAAAGCTTCGCTCCCAAGGCATTTTCAAAATTGGCATACATTACCGCAAAGTTAATCCGATCGCCTACAGACCTTCTTATATTTGGCATTGTGAGCGTTGTGCCAAAGTCCTCGACAAAGATTAATCCCCCCGCGTATTTAGTCCTAATTTTAGGCTAGCCAGTTTTGGGCTAGTCTAAAACTGGCTTACAGACTACAATCTATAAATTAGATAGCCTGATTCGTAATCAGCAGGTCGTGAGTTCAAATCTCATCATTGGCTTATTTTCATTGTCTGAAAGCAGTACTTAACACCTTACACTGCAAGGTGTTAAGTACTGCCTAGTTGGGTTTTCAACAAACTGTCTCCCGCAATCTTGGCACTTGAATCTCGGTTTGCCATAGTGAGTTTTCCCACTTTTGATGATTTTCTCTGATTCACATTTTGGGCATTTCATGAAAATTTCTTAAACGATTGACTATTCTACTTTACAGCTTTAACACTACTTTGCATTACTACCGCTTTTAGGCTTTGGACTCGTTGGCGTTGGCGGTTTGCTCTTAAAACCAATCGTTAAAAATTTGCCTGATATGGGTTTTGCTGATTGGTTTATTGGATCGTTTGCCCTGTCTCTGCTGTTAAGTGGGATAAAGATGCTTTGGGCTTCTCCTGTTTTGTTTGGTGTCTTCATTGATGGCAGCAAAATTTATTCAGGTTCATCATCGTCATCTAAGTCTGGATCGTCTGGAAATGGCTCACCTAACCATCGCTCTAATATCCGCCTTGTCTCAAGCCGCAAACCACGAATTTCCTTGTCAACTCTCCTGTCTCTACGCTCTAGCCTTTCTAGGCTGTCCTGGCTTCTAATGACAGCATTAGCAATCTGGTCAAACTTTGCCTCTAGGTTGTTGTTAGTTGCTTCAATAGCTCTCGCATTTGACTCAATCAGCAACTTGGTCTCTGTAAACCATTTGCTATTTTCTTCAACGATCGCTTCAACACGAGACAATCCTTTATTAGTTTCTTCAATAAGGGCTTCAGTCCTATTTTGCCTCTCATACAGACCTAAATTGGCTTGCGTCATGCTGCTTAGAACTTCTTGCATCTGGTCAAATGTCATGCTCATCTGGTTATTCTCCTTGTTTAGCGAGCCACGCTTTAAACTCGTTGTATTTTGTCCAGCGTGGTGAATTGGTATTAAATTCTCCCGTCTGTTTGTTTGACTTGCCCCAAGATTGCTTTTGCAATTCCTCAAACTGTTCTAATTTTTCCCATAAGTTGGAAGAAGATTTTAAGTCAGAGAGTTTGACTTTACCGTCATTAACATCACTCGCAAGGTCTTTAAATGCTAGGTTCAGGGATTGAGGTAATCTGACAGTCGATGTCTCTCCTAAGTTATCCCAGCGACTGCGAAAGTTAGGATTGCCATTTGGATTTGGTGGTTTGCGTTTGGTTTCCATAATACTTGACTAATAGCGTCACACTATCAGTCATAAAACCAATGCAAAATATGGCGGTGGTACATGGGCTTATCTTTTGAAAACTGCAGATACCACCGTAATGACGGTGGCACTGGCGATTAGTCCAAATGCTAGATTAACGATCTGACCTGATGATTTTTGGTATGCATCTAGACGTATATTCGCTTCTTTGATATCAAAGTCCAACTTGGTGAAGCGATCGTCAATGTCTGCCTTCAACTCTGAAATCTTTTGCAAGGCTTGCTTTTGAAACTCTTCATACTCTTCAAATTTTCTAATTACCTGTTGTTGAAAATCTTCCTGTGACATTTTATTTGTCTCCTTGTTTAACGACTTTAAGAGGGTTTTAATTGCGTAACGCTATTTCTTAGGTGGCTCTTTGAAATGAATCCCAGTCTTATTCTTGAGATTAATTAAGTCACGGTCTACAGGATTTACTTTGTTATTTGCTGGCGTTGTTGATTTATATGAAGCAAAGATTTCTTAAAGCTTAGAAGTCAGACTTAGACTAACCTATAATTTCTGAGATTTATCTATTTCATACTTAAGCCAGCAACACCCAATATTCATGTCAGATATCACCGATTGGGAACCACTCGATCCAGAAACTCCAACAGCACAAGAACGAGAAGCTCATCTTAATTAACTCAAACACTGAGTATCGCATTCAGATTAGAAAGCTAGAGAAAAGCCTTAGCGACACAGAAGTCTCACACAACAAGGCTTTAATCCAAGTCAGAAAAAGCTATGAAGATATTTTTAAATGCTTCAAAGCTGATGTGATTGTCACTCTCAAAGCCTTAGAACTTTGCGCGATCGCCAGTCAAAGAGATGGAGATATCTCCCTAAACCACCATGTCCGCGATATGAGGTTGGCGCATCTGCGAGGGATTATCACCAACGCGATCGCCGTATGTGGGCAATTTATACGCTCACTATTCATCATAATGGCAAGACTTTGATAGCCGCCGCTGCTAGAGCATTGAGCGCGGGCTGCAAGGTTGACACAGTTTTTGTCCTTTTTGGTGCTGAAGGTCTACAAAAAACTACATTTTTCGAGATTTTAGCGAGTCAATGGTTTGAAATCAACAAAATAGATAGCGTTACCCTATTGCAAACACAACAGGGTAACGCTATCTATTTTTATAACCCACTAAAGAGGGCGAAGCCCTCTATTTACAGTTTATTAGAATGGAATATCGTCGTAATCGGGCGCATCGACTGCGGCGGAAGCAACAGGAACATAAGCGGTTGCGATCGGTACGACATTGCTAGGTGCGCTAGATGTAGCTTTATTTGTACTGCGAGAGGAAGGCGTAGCGATACTTGAAGTACTACCCGCAGAGCCAAACCCATGAACACGCTGAGCGATTAGTTCTGTGCGTTTTTCTTTATAAGTACCGCGATCAACTGTGTCAAGACGCAAACGACCCTCAACGACAACTTGATCGCCTTTGTGATATTTTTCCATGATCTCATCCGCCAGATTGTTCCAGCCCACCACTTTAATCCGATAAGGTGCATCCTCGGCGCGGCTGCCCGCAAACTGGACAAGAAATGAAGCGATCGAGCTTTGATTATCAGGAGTGCGGCGTAGCTCTGGATCGGACAGGACTTCTGCCATTAAGACAATAGAGTTCATATATGATTAATAAAAGCTTTTGGCTTATCTTGTGCTAACCATCATATCGCGTTCTCTTCTAACTTTTGGGGCGGATCAAGCAATAATAATATCTGGAGTGCAATAGTCCGCATCAGCGTGTATACTTTTGCAGACCACCAGTCAAGCACATATGCTGACCGTCAACGCCATTATTATTAGTACAATTATTCTCGATGTCGGTATTCAGACTGTGATTATCGATAGGATATTTCGAGCAAAACAAGGTAAAAAGCAACGAGAAGAAGTGGAAGAAGAAAACCTTACTCGCTATGAATCTAACACATCTAGCGACCAGCCCAAGGGCTGGGAATTTAAAATTTTGCGTACCAATAGCAGCGGTTTTCGTAGCCGCAAAGTTCTGCACAAAGCCTGTGCCGAAGAATCTCAAGCAGGTTGGATTTTATTAGAAAAGCTGGACGATCATCGATTACGGTTTCGTCGTCCTGTCACCGCTCGCGATCGCGATAATCTTTGCAAAATCGATCCTTATCGCACCCGTTATGGCATCTCTGAATTAGTCGAGACTTGGACAACGATAATTGTATTATTGGTGATTATGAGTGGGGCAGCGATTCTGGGTTTTGTGGCCATAAATCGCTTTTTTGGTGATTGGCAAACTCGTGCTGTCCAGAATGCACCACGGTCTGGAGATAATAATGCGATTCGTCAGCCACCTGCACCTAGCGCTAAACCAACCACTTCACCACCCCAGTAATTTCACGGCAAAAAGGATCGTATGAATTTTGTTCATACGATCCTTTTTGCCGTGAAATTAGCGAAATACAGCTAACTGTGCCATTTGCTTCTGATTAGTAATACTCAATACCTGTCGCTTAGGATTGATCGCAATCCAACTTTTATCTTTCAACTTTTCCAATATTTTGACAGTATCTTCAGGGCTTACTTCTGTGAGATCAGCAATATCTTGAACAGGCAAATTGAAGATATCGATACCTGCATCATTTTTGATCCCGTAAGCATCGGCTAATCCAGTCAAGATAGTCGCCACTCTGATGGCGGGAACTTGTTGACGCAACTGGATACGCTGATTGGTTTTTCGTAAACGGCGCACCATTAGTTGCAGCATCCGATGATGCAATTGTGGATCTTTAAATAAAAATTGGATAAATTTCTGGGCAGGAATACTTAAGACTCGCACAGGTGTAAAAGCGACTACATCCGTAGATCGAGGTGACTCATCAAGAATTGCCATTTCCCCAAAAAAGTCACCGTTTCCTAGTACAGCCAGAGTTGTCGCCTCTTGATTTCGCAAAAAACGTACTTTCAGCCAGCCAGAGAGGATAAAATAGACAGCATTGCCCCAAGCATCCTCCATTAGTACCGCTCTGCCTGCAGGATAGTCTCGTTCTACTGCTTCAGCGAGGAGCCATTCCAGAGTTTCAACACTAGCAGCGTCAAATAGTGGAAATAGCTCTTTGAAGATATCAGTTTGCATGGGATTTTTTAAAAGACTGATCTTGTTAGCAATAGATTGGCGATCGCGAAAGCTAGGAGTTATTAAGCACCCATGACTTCGTAACCAGCATCTACATAAATAATTTGTCCAGTTACCGCACTAGATAGATCGCTACCCAAGAAAGTTGCGACATTACCCACATCATCGGGAGTAACAAGGCGACGCAAAGGTGCAGTTTCTTCGTAATGATGCAACATTTTGTGGAAGTCGCCGATCGCAGCTGATGCAAGCGTACGAATTGGACCAGCCGAAATAGCATTCACCCGAATATTATCAGGACCCATGTCAGAAGCTAAGTAACGTACATTCATTTCGAGAGCTGCTTTGGCGATTCCCATCACATTGTAATTAGGCACAACTTTTGCACCACCGATGTAGGTAAGTGTAATCACGCTACCGCCGTCTTTCATCAGTGGTCTAGCCGCCCGACAAAGATGAATTAAAGAATAAGCACTCACATCTAGAGCTAGTTGAAAGCCTGCGCGAGAAATATTGGTAAAGTTGCCAGACAAGTCTTCTTTATTGGCAAATGCTAAACAATGCACTAATATATCGATCTTTTCCCATTCCTCGGCAACTGAGGTAAAGAGAGTGTCAACTTGGGCATCATCTTGGACATTGCAAGGTAACAAAAAGCTCGGTGTCAAATCAGCGGTCAACTCGGCAACTTTGCCTTTATTGCGATCGCGATCATCGGGTAAGTAAGTAATCCCTAGTTTTGCACCCGCCTCATGCAACTTTTGGGCAATGCCCCAAGCAATCGAGCGATTATTGGCAATCCCAGTCACTAGAGCAGTTTTCCCACTCAAATCTAACAAACCAGTCATGTATACTTCCTAACCTAAATCTAATTTAAATACAAGGTGATTTAAGCGTACATTAAAAGCCCATACTCGCGCTTGCTGCAAATGGAGCGAGCGCACGTTGCAAGAAACTAAGCGCAAGAAAGGCAAGCATTGGCGAAAAATCCATGCCACCTAGAGGTGGGATAATCGAACGAAATAGATTTAGGTAAGGATCAGTAATCTGGCTAAGTGCGGTAAAAGGCTGGTTAGACCAATTAATATTTGGGAACCAAGTTAGTAATACGCGTATAAATAGTAAGCCTAAGTAGATTGAGATAAATGAGCTAACTGTACCGAGGATGACACCGAAGATAGCTGGCATAGGAGTTTGTTAGGTTATAGGACTAGATAAAACAATTACCATCATTCTACCGAATGCAGCAAAAGTCAGGATTTTTTATGCTTACTCACGAATATTAATTATTATCATTAATATTCAAATCGCGCATTGATTCTGGCGATTGTTGACGACCATTTTTGCCTTCAGCCGTAGCTAGTTCTTGACTAACTGAGTCGATCGCGGCGTTGAGTTGTGCGATTTTCTTTTCGAGATTGCGGCGTGCAAATTCATTAGGAGTTTGAGGCTTATCGAGAAGTTGATCGCTATTTGTAGAAGGGCGATCGCTCCTGAACTCGTCTTCTGGCTGAGTAAGCTTGAGCGCCACTAATGCGCCAACCGCACCGCCGATCGCTGCACCGAAGAGAAAACCTCCCCAAAAATTACCCGAATTATCTGCCATAGCTTTGCCTTAACAATCTCAACAACCTTAAACAGCGAGACTTCTGGCAAATTATAACATTTTGACTGGCACTGCGTAAAAGAAAAGGAGGCACAAAGCGCCTCCTTTTCTTTTACGCAGATAGATTATTAGCGGCGATTTTTAGTCTGTAAGGCGATCGCGATCGCACTTTTGCTGGCATCAAGCTTGCTTAGCAGTTTGGTAATATTACCTTGTTGTTCTTTACTAAAAGCAGTGTGGGTTTTAAAACCTTCTTTTAATAAATCATTACGCTCAGTGCGGGCGACTTCATCTTGTGGATTTGCCGATAGCCAACTGGTATAGGCATCGATCGCATCGTACCAATAGGCATTTTTTACATAGATTCTGGCTTTCTCCAAGTCACTTTTTGACAAAGTGATCGCCTTTAATACAGCAGGATTATCATCACGGAGGATCGGTGCATTGACATCGACTTGCGAAACACCTGCATTAGTTTGCCAACGAATTTGCCAACGTTGCACCTTACCTTTGACTAATTCAGGCGCAGTTTCTGGAAGTGTAAACTTGTAGAGTCCTGGCTCTTCAGCTTTACCCTCAGCCACAAATACTGACTTTGCCGTTACTGCATTGCCATCGCGCAAAAAGAAGGTAACTTTAAATGAGTTTTTGCCATCATCGACTTTAGGGACTGTCGTTGAGGTCGCCAGATTAGTAGCAGCAATGTACCAATAAAAAGTTGGACGAGCAGCTAGCGTTTTTGCCCCATCTTCTGGGACTAGCATCGTAATCTGCGGTAAGTTGCCTCTAGTTGCACCGCCTGTACCTGCGGATTTTGGCAAGCCTAAACCATATTGAGCAGAAGCTGAAGGAGTTGCAAAAGTTAGTGAGCTGGTTACAGCGGCTATACTCGTGCTTACTGCACATATGGCACTTAGAGCGATCGCTTTTTTATTTAAATTCTTATTTGAATTTTTATTGGAAGTAGTAGTTAAAGTCATCGTAGTAATCATCCAAATTTTTTCTAAACTAACTGATAATTTCTTGTCGGTTAGTTTAGCTAACAAGTTCCCTTATCACCAAGTCATTTATAAAAAAGAAGAGTTCGCTACGCGAACTCTTCTTTTTTATAAATGACTCAGAGAGAGCTACATGCTATGCGAGTTTATGGCGCGACTTTAGAAGCGATCGTCTCAGCCATTTCTTGAGTACCCACCGATGAACTACCCGCAGGAGCTAAGTCATAGGTGACATATTTACCTTCAGCGATAACTGCTTCTACAGCTTTCTGCACGCGATCAGCTGCCGCAGTTTCCCCCAAATGCTTGAGCATCAATGCACCTGACAAAATCAAAGCCGTAGGATTGACCTTGTTTTGACCTGCATATTTGGGAGCAGAACCATGGATCGCTTCAAATACAGCGATACCATCACCATAGTTACCACCTGGGGCAACGCCCAATCCGCCGATCATACCTGCGGTAAGGTCGGAGAGGATATCGCCATAGAGGTTAGGCAACACCAAAACATCATAAAGTTCAGGCTTTTGCATCAATTGCATACACATATTGTCAACGATGCGATCTTCAAACTCGATCTCAGGGTAGGACTTAGCCACATCGCGAGCCACTTCCAGAAATAAACCATCAGTAAATTTCATGATGTTGGCTTTGTGGACAGCCGTAACTTTCTTGCGTCCATTTGCGCGGGCATAGTCAAAAGCAAACTTGGCGATGCGGCGGCTCCCAAATTCTGAAATTGGTTTAACACCGATCGCGGAACCTTCGCGGATTGACTTGCCTGAGAGTTCTTCCATGAACTTCTTGGCTTTTTCGGCTGACTCAGTACCTGCCTGAAACTCAATCCCAGCATACAAGTCTTCTGTATTTTCACGGACGATTACCAAATCAACGTCAGAGAATTTACTTTTTACGCCCTGCATAGACTTAGCAGGACGCAAGTTGGCAAATAGATCAAGTTCTTTACGAATCGCCACGTTGACTGATCGAAACCCAGACCCAACAGGGGTAGTAATGGGACCTTTGATTGCGACTTTGGTTTTGCGTACTGACTCCAAGACGCGATCGGGCAGAGGCGTGCCGTAAGCTTCCATCACATCTACGCCCGCATCTTCAATACTCCAGTCAATCTGCACACCCGTGGCATCAATGACTGTTTGCGTAGCTTTGGCTACTTCAGGACCAATACCATCGCCGCGAATGAACGTAACTGAATAAGCCACAGATATTCTCCCTAATTTTTAAGCGATCGCATTCTATGATTTTTGTTTAGGTATAAAGACTATCAAACTATGCGATCGCACAAATGAAGCGCTTATGACAATTAAGGGTTCGACTAACTGCCAGATTAATCGATATGCTCCAATGCATATTCTGTAAAACCACCTAGTTTTCTTAAACAAAATTAAAGATGAGTAACTGCGATCACAGAGAATAATTAGGTATAAGTGGTCTACCTAGTAAAAAGTCCGCAAAAAATTTGAAATATAAGACATGTAGCGACAGGAACTGATGCACTTACAATCCTGTCATCTCTAGTCAATCCCTCTTTAGCATGTATCTATCAATTATATTTGACAGCTATATTGACACTTTCAGTTTGGTGCTTCAACTTACAGCCTTTTAATCTTCAATAATTGTCTCAGTGCAAGTACTAAATGCAAGTACTAAATGCAAGTCGAGTAAGTGTAAATACTTACTCAAATAACTTGTTTAGGTAACTCAGTCAAATAATTAGTTAAATCCTTAGAGAGATAGTGATAGCCGCCCTTTGATTTTCTTAGTTAGTTTGTAATAATATGTAACTCTAGACACAAGAAATAAAAAGATTAATCTTGTATTATACAAAATAGCTTTAAGGTTAATTGCATATTATTAGATTGATGTAATAAAACTTAAAGATCATGAGTTTTAATTATTAAGCTGATAAATTTAATTTTTTTAGATTAATTTTTTTAGATATTAGGGATTACAAAATCTTTATTATTTGAGCCTTGTGGTCTTGAAGAAGCACTCTTTAAGAATGCTTAGTTAACGCCTAGTTTAAACCAGTAGGAGCGATATGTCTGAAGAACCATTGACCCAACCCACACCAAAAGCAGTGGATAGGCAAGCTAGCAAGCAGGTCGGTCTGTCCGCTGACATGGTTCGTACATATTTACATGAGATTGGGAAGATTCCTCTGCTTAGTAATGAAGAGGAGATTATCTATGGCAAACAAGTACAGCAGATGATGATGCTATTTGACGAGCAAGAAAAACTTGCTCAATCTAGCGATCGCCTACCAACTGAGCAGGAGTGGGCTGAAGCTGTTAACTTAGACACAGAGATTTTGCATAGCAATATTCGAGTCGGCACAAGGGCTAAGCGCAAAATGATCGAGGCAAACTTACGCTTGGTCGTATCGGTTGCTAAAAAATATCAAAAACGCAATTTAGAACTTCTCGATTTAGTTCAAGAAGGAACTCTGGGATTAGAAAGAGCCGTAGATAAGTTCGATCCTACTAAAGGCTTTAAGTTTTCGACTTATGCTTATTGGTGGATTCGTCAAGCGATTACTAGAGCGATCGCCCAGCAAGCACGCACAATTCGCTTGCCAGTTCACATAACTGAAAAGCTAAACAAGATTAAAAAAGCACAGCGTCAACTTTCTCAAGACCTCGGTCGAGTAGCAACAGTTGCCGAGATTGCTTATGAGCTAAATATCAAAACCGATCAGGTGCGTGAATGTCTATCGCTATCGCGTCAGCCAATTTCACTTGACTTACGCATTGGTGACAACCAAGATACAGAACTTGCCGAGCTTTTAGAAGATACGGGACATTCTCCTGATAATTATGTCGAGCGTGAATCTTTGCGTACAGACATTCAGAGCTTATTAAAGGAGTTACCCGAAAAGCAGCGCCAAGTCATGATCTTGCGCTATGGCTTAGAAGACGGTCAAGAAATGTCGCTAGCCAGCATCAGCAAGCGCATGGACCTTAGCCGCGAGCAAGTCAGACAACTTGAACGTCAAGCGATGGACTATCTTCGCAAACGCAAAACCAGAATGCAGGAATATCTAGCTAGCTAGTAAATCGAGTCAATAAAATAGAGGGATCGCAAACGATCCCTCTATTTATGTGTAAGGAAATTTGCAATAATCTAAAGTTAGTAAATTCAAAAACTCTATGCCGCTAAAATCTACGACTCGTCACATTCAGATTTATGCTGCTGTTATCGAAGAGCAGAACGATGAACTCATCGATAGCGAAAACATGCTAACTATGGATGTCGATCCTGACAATGAACTGAACTGGACAGATGGCGCTTTGCAAAAGGTATATCGCAAGTTTGATGATCTGGTCGCAGACTATAAAGGCGCTGACTTGACTGATTACAATCTGCGGCGGATTGGTTCGGATTTAGAGCATTTTGTGCGATCGCTTTTACAAGAAGGCGAAGTTACTTACAATCTCAACCATCGATCGCTCAATTACAGCATGGGCTTACCCCAAATTGTGAATACCGAAGCGCAATAATCTTTTAGCAATAATTTCAAAATCATGTCTGAAACCACTGAAGCAAATCCTGAACAGCTAAAAGCTAAGCCTCCTGCTAAGCCCAAAGCTGAAAAGCCACCTGCAATCGAAGAGTTACCTTTTGAAGAGTTTATTACCACTCATTATTTGCCAGCTTTAACTAAAGCTTTTGGGAAGCAAAGTGTTAATGATCTGCAACTGGAATTTAGCAATTCTCAAGTACATGGTATTTGGGCTCAAGGCTTACGCCAATTTACGGTGTATTTTTCTAAAGCCGATCTCAATGCTCAGAAAGCTTTTTCTTGTGCTGACAGTGGGCGATCGCCTAGTACGATCGAACCATTTTTGATCGATGAGCGTAAAGCCCCTCTCGATCTGCTCGTATTTGGCGTGATTCAACGTTTAAATGCCCAAAAGTGGCTTGCTTCTAACTAATCAGCTTGGCAGTAAAAAACTAAATGCAGCTAGTTGTAGCTGTGCTACAACTAGCTGCATTTAGTTTTTTAACACAATATTTTTTGGTACAATAACAGACTGACCGTCTTTAATCTCAATTTTCATACCCAGTTTGTCTAGCTCCTGAGCCACTGTCTCTAAGGTTTTTTTATCTACAGCAGATTGTAAAACTATTGTCCAAGCCCCAATTTGGGCTTTTTTAAGATTGCGATCTTCCTCTAGCCATTTTGCGGATTCGCGGGATAGTTGCGCGATCGTTTGGGGGTCTTCCAAAGATTTTTCAATGACTTTTGTTTGTTCTGCCCATTCTGCGGCTTTGAGATAAGACTCTCTGGCTCCCTTTGCGTCACCTAAAAATAGCAGTTGATCGGTCGCCTTACGCCGCCATACAGTGTATGCAGTTGGTTGTTTAGTAGGATCAAGCGATCGCAAACCGTTGTCATAGATCGCGATCGCCTGACTCGGAACACCCGCAAACATCGACACACTGGCTGACATATACAAATAGCCATTCACAAATCGAGGATCGCGATCAATAATATTTTCAAAGTAACGCGGACTGAGA
The DNA here is from genome assembly GCA_025356295.1 of Cyanobacteriota bacterium. Lineage (GTDB taxonomy): Bacteria > Cyanobacteriota > Cyanobacteriia > Pseudanabaenales > Pseudanabaenaceae > Pseudanabaena. Next base: position 2,436 of record JANXUJ010000102.1, on the reverse strand, counting down.
CTATATCCTGTCTGAAAAGAATTTCTAGCGGTGTCATCACCAAAGTATTGCAAGAACTGCAAAAAAGTAAAATTGGCAATCATGTTATTAAAGCCAAGTCCGCGTGACGGTAATTGCCGAATTACTTTGAGACGAGCTTCTTCTTCTCTTACCGCCTTACGAGTATCTTCTAAAGTTTGCCCGCTTAAACGCTGATTAAGTTTAGGCAGCTGCAAGCTGAGGGCGATCACCGCAAAAGCAGCGATCGCTCCTAAATTGATAGCAAGACTACGAAATCGCATCTAACTTAATTGCCTTCAGAAATAAATGTATCTTTACTAAGACTATCAATCAGTTTATTACTGGGCGAGCCATCTGCTGGAGTGATTGTATAAAAGTTTTGCGCTCTCACGATTGCATTCCGAGTTTCTCCAGACAATGCCCCATCAGGCTTGCCATTGTAAAAACCTCTCTTAGCCAACAAGTTCTGCAACTCTAAGACTTGAGGAGTAATTGCTGTTGGTTGAGGTAGCGTGGTGGTTGGTGTTGCTTGCGGCGGTTGAGGCTTGACAGTCTCTTGAGGTTTCGGTTGATTTTGTGGTGTTGGTACGGGTGTAGCCGCCGCAGATGGGGCAGCCGCAGCTTGAGGTTGAACCCGAATTTGTGTTTCTGGCTGAGGAGTTACTGTTGCTTTTGGCTCTACACGAACAGTTGAAGTGATGGGCTTAACGGGAATTGGTTGCCGATTAGTTAGTACTCGACCTGCCTCTAAAGCTGCCATAGTTTGAGCGCCCGCGATGCCATCAGCAGGTAAGCCATATGCTTTCTGAGCAGTGACGATCGCCGCTTGCGTTTGTGAACCGAGAACCCCTGTAATAGGCCCTTTATAAAATCCGCGATCAGTCAGCAAGTTTTGTAAATTGGCGACCCCACCTTCATTAACAGATGATGCAGCCACCTTAACCACTTGATTGACAACTTGACTAGCAGCTTGATTAGCTGATGAGTTATTGGTTGTAGTTGGTTTTACGGTTACAGATGGCGATAATCTAACATTTTTTTGCAGCGCTGCCATGGTCTGAATGCCAGCAATACCATCAGGTGTCAATCCATAAGCATTCTGAGCAGATGCGATCGCCGCCATAGTTTGAGACCCCTTAACCCCATCAATCGCGCCATTATAAAAACCGCGTCTGGACAATAACTCCTGCAATGCTAGTACATCTTGATCACTAGCTTTTTTTGCCTCAGTAGCGGTCTTAGCAATAGATTCGCGATTGCGATCGGCAATACTTACATTACTACCGCCTCGCTCCAAAGCAGAAAGCGTTTGCGAACCCGCAACCCCATCAGTCACTAGACCATAATTTTTTTGAGCTGCCATGATCGCCGCGCGAGTTTGTGATCCCATGATTCCATCCACAGCGCCATTATAAAAGCCGCGTTTACTGAGTAACTCTTGCAGATTTGAGACTTCAGCACTTTTAGTCGTAGATGTCGTTGTACTTATGTTGGTAACAGAGGTTTTGTTACTAACATCTGCTTCCAGAACAGCTAGGGTTCGTGACCCCGCCACCCCATCAGGAACAAGGTTATAAGTTTTTTGAGCCGCTACGATCGCCGCGCGAGTTTGTGATCCCATCAGACCATCAACGACACCATTGTAAAAACCACGATCAGCCAGCAATTTTTGAAGATTCATCACCGCTGATGAGACAGGGGCAGCAGGCTCCTTAACCTCGACTTTCGTGTTTGTCTGTACTGAGCCGCCATCTTCTAGAGCCGCGATCGTCCGACTACCTGCAACTCCATCGGCTGTCAATCCCATCGATTGTTGAGCGCGGATAATTGCATTTTTTGTCGAAGCCCCAGCTACGCCATCGATTGCTCCAGGATCAAATCCATTTTTTGCTAGTAATGACTGCACATATCTAACATTAGATGATGGTGCAGTCTCAGCTAGCGCATTTAGAGTCGAGCCTAAGCCAATCAGGATGGTCGTACTCGCGAGGATCACATTCAAACTAAGTTGGGTCGATTTAGTGGTTAATTTTTTTAACCAAGCTTGCAAAGAGACATCAGCATCAGTAGTGACATTAGTGGCGATCACCTGCTCAGCAGACTGATCAACATATATAAATTCTTCATGAATATAAGCTAAGAGTTCCATGATTTAGACCTTATTGGGTAATGAATTTGGAGAAGTCTGTAAAGGTGCATTTTGGCTAGAAGTTAGCCCCTGAGAATTATTTGGGCTAGAACGAATGTCTTGATTGCTCGGAACATTTTGAACATCTTGATTTTGCGCGTTTTGATTTTGGATGTTTTGACTTTGGACAATGCTTTGTCCTTTGAGAGCCGCTAGTAATTCTGGACTTAGCTCACCTGTAGGTTGTTGTCCATAGGCTATTTGCGCTTTCAAGATACTTGCCTTAGTGCGAAAGTTGTACAGAGAAT
>JANXUJ010000063.1 GCA_025356295.1 Cyanobacteriota bacterium | reverse complement strand
CAGACGTGCATTGCTTTGGCTTCGTATTCTGCACCGCACTCTTTGCACTTGAGATTACTGAAGGTTTCAACGCGATCGCTGGTGTAAGGAGAAACAATGGTTGCAGTCATGTGCTTGGTCGCCCTTTTGGTCGCTAAAGGTTTTTGTGTGATTTCTTTATTGAAATGAACCCTAACACAAGCACTTAATAGACGTCAAATATACCCGACTAAAATAGTCGGGTATAGAATATGCTCAGAAACTAATTTTAAAAGGGAGGAAGAATAGAAGTAAGTGTAAGTATGAGGATGGGAAAGGCTAAAGGTAAAACTTGATTAGGTTCACTAAGAATTAAATGATTGGCGTAACCTGTGGGGGTAGGATTTCGGAAGATATGAAGTTGTCGGTTTTTGGGGGCTAGCACCCAATAGTTGGGTCGATTTTGGTACTTACAAAATTCATGTCTATCTTCAATATTTATTTACGATTTTTGATTAAGTTGAGATTGTTGGTTTAAAGTTAATATTTCTATAAATTTCTACGGTAATTCCTGTATATTTATGCTATGTGTTACAGCTTAGCTACAATATGACTTAATCAGTAGTATTGAGTCAGAAGAGCTTAAGATTCAGGTTTTTAAGGATTACTTACTATGTTATTAGAAACAAGACGCAACATTTTTCTATCCAGTCTAATCTTCGGTTCTTATTTGATATTTCCTCAAGCTTCCCATGCAATAGGCCTTACAGTCCTAAATACATCTGCATTTACGCTTGATGCTGGTACGCCTACTGGTACGTTTGACGCTGGTGCTTTGAATACAGGAGTTTTAAATACGACAGTTGCTGACACTGGAGGGCTAAGAAATGCTGCAACTCAGCAAGGACCACCTGGATTAGGGGGGTTTCAGGGATTTTTCGGTTCTACCTTCTTGGCAGTAGGAGGAACAGGCACTCAAACCATAGGCGCTAGCGGTAAAAGAAATAACACAACAGTCAATTCGGCAATCTTTACATTAACTGGTGCTGACCTTACCCAAGATATTCAGATTTCTTTGGATTACATCTTTTCTGGTTACATTGGTTCTGGTGCATCCGCACCTAGTGATTTCAATGTGCAACTTGTCGATCTAGCGTCAGGGACTCCAACAGATTTTTTTAGTCCTGTGTCGCTAAGCACCTTGTCAGGTTCAGGTTCATTAGGTAGATGGAATACTTCACAAGGTATTGGTACTACAGGTGTGATTAGTGGGACGGATTTGACAGCAACCTATGCTGCTACTACTCAAGATTTTTATGTTTCACTTACAGTCAATGAACCAAGTGCTACTAATACAACAAATACAGTCGCTGGATTTCAAAATGTCAGCATTCAGACTATTCCCTTCAACTTTGAGCCATCCGCAGCTATTGCTATTATGGGCGCAGGATTTGGATTGAACAAATTGAGAAAGAACTTGAAAGCTAAAAAAGAGACAAAGGTTTAACTTGATTTAGTAGAGTTTTCTAAAAAATTTAGATCAAGATTTCCGTGACTTCTGGCAAGTGCGGAAATTTTTTTGAGAAGTCGATCACAATTTGGGTTTGATATGATGGAGATTGCTGATTTTGATCACTTTCTCTCCAAGTTTTAATCTCATGGCAATGTTTGACCTTTGTACGCCGTGGCAGCCTGCTGCCGATCAACCTCAAGCGATCGCGCAACTATTTGACGGATTACAAAAAGGACTGCGTTATCAAACGCTTTTGGGTGCGACTGGGACAGGCAAAACGATGACGATCGCCAATGCGATCGCCCAATATCAAAAACCAACCTTGGTACTCGCCCATAACAAAACTTTGGCAGCACAGCTTTGTAACGAACTGCGCGAGTTTTTCCCTAATAATGCTGTCGAATATTTTATTAGCTATTACGATTACTATCAGCCAGAAGCTTATATTCCTGTCACCGATACTTATATTGAAAAGACGGCCTCGATTAATGATGAAATCGATATGCTGCGTCACTCAGCCACGCGATCGCTATTTGAGCGCAAAGATGTAATTGTGGTTGCATCAGTAAGCTGTATCTATGGTTTGGGGATTCCTGAACAATATCTGAAAGCGGCGATCCCTCTCGGTGTGGGTGTGGAATATGACCAAAGAGAACTATTGCGATCACTCACCAATATCCAGTATGAGCGCAATGATATCGAGATGGGACGCGGTAAATTTCGAGTCAAAGGTGACATTTTAGAAATTGGTCCCGCTTACGAAGACCGCACGATTCGGGTAGAGTTTTTTGGTGATCAAATTGAGGCGATCCGTTATGTTGATCCGATTACGGGCGAGATTTTGCAGAACTTGGAAGCTCTAAATATTTATCCTGCAAGGCACTTTGTCACGCCAGAAGATCGCCTTGATCTTGCTTGTGCAGACATCAAAAAAGAGATGGAAGATCGGCTAGAGGAGCTTAATAATGCAGGTAAGTTATTAGAAGCACAAAGGCTAGAGCAGCGCACTCGCTATGATTTAGAGCTATTAGGTGAAGTCGGTTTTTGTAATGGAGTCGAAAACTATTCGCGTCATTTGGCAGGTCGTGAGGCGGGAGAATCTCCTGCTTGTTTGGTTGATTATTTTCCTAAAGATGATTGGTTGCTAGTTGTCGATGAGTCTCATGTCTCGATTCCGCAAATACGGGGAATGTATAACGGCGATCGCGCTCGCAAGATGACGCTGATCGATCACGGGTTCCGATTGCCGAGTGCGGCTGACAATCGTCCGCTCAAGGCTGATGAGTTTTGGGGAATGGTCAAACAATGCATTTTTGTGTCAGCAACCCCTGGAGATTGGGAAATGGAAGTCTCGGAACAAGTTGTCGAGCAGATTATCAGACCGACAGGCGTGATCGATCCTGAGATATTTGTGCGTCCAACTGATGGACAAGTTGACGATCTTTATCATGAAATCCAAGAACGAATTAAGCGTAAAGAACGGGTACTAATCACTACACTGACTAAGCGAATGGCGGAAGATTTGACGACTTATTTTCAAGAGCGTAATCTCGCTGTACGCTATTTGCATTCAGATATCAAATCAATCGAACGGATTGAGATTCTCCAAGATTTGCGGCGAGGCGTATTTGATGTATTGATCGGTGTGAACTTATTGCGCGAAGGTTTGGATTTGCCTGAAGTATCACTGGTGGCGATCCTTGATGCAGATAAAGAAGGATTTTTGAGGGCAGAGCGATCGCTGATTCAGACAATCGGTCGGGCGGCGCGAAATGTCGCTGGACAGGTGATCATGTATGCCGATCGCATGACCAAGAGTATGGAAAAAGCGATCTCAGAAACAGACCGCCGCCGTACTATTCAAACTAAATATAATCTGGATCATGACATCACACCGCGATCGATTGTGAAGTCGATTGAAGGTAATTCAATTTTGGACTTTCTCACCTTATCGCGCCGCCTCAATGAACGTCAGCTTGAGTATGCGGTTGATCATGCTAAAGAGATTCCGCTTGATGATATTCCGACTTTGATTGGTCAATTAGAATCTGAGATGAAAGATGCTGCCAAGAAACAAGAATTTGAACAAGCGGCGACCTATCGCGACAAGATTAAATCTTTGCGCGATCGCTTACTCGGTAAGGCTTAAATTTTGGACATTAATATTTTTTTGTTAGATTAGAGGTAAATCATGGAAACCATTATCATCGAAGTCGAGCCACAAATTGCCAGAGCTTATCAAGAGGCGAACTTAATGGAACGCAGAAAAATGCAGATTATTCTTAATAGTTCACTCAAACAATTTATCCGTAGACGATCACTAGAAGAAATTATTCAAGAAATGCAAGCACAAGCTCAAGCAAATGGTTTAACCAAAGAAATCTTAGATGAGATATTAAGCGATGATATCTAAACAGAGATTTGTCATAGATACAAATACATTAGTCAGTAGCATCCTTATTGCCTCATCAATACCAGACAAGGCAGTAAAATTAATTAGAAATTTAGGTGTTATTTTAATTTCTGTCGCTACTATCGAAGAATTACAAAAAGTAATGAACCGTCCAAAATTCGACAAATATGTAGAACCAGAAATTCGTTCGGAATTTATAGCCCAACTTACTCAACAATCAGAATTAATCGAAATTAATGAATCAGTCATCGCTTGTCGAGACTCTAAAGATGATAAATTTCTAGAAGTAGCCGTAAATGGCAAAGCTGATTATTTGATCACAGGTGATCGCGATTTATTGGTTTTACATCCATTCAGAGATATTCAAATTATCACGCCAGCCGATTTTTTTGAGCTTTGACAAGCTAAATCTATTGCGCGATCGCTTACTTGGCAAGGCTTAAATCTAGAAAATAAGATAATATTTTAGAAAAAGTGAATTTAAAACTTAGGAGGACTTATCGTTACACTTGCATCAGCAATTGAGGTTGTTGAACAGTTACCGACAGATCAACAAGATATGTTGGTTCAAATTATTCGTAATCGTCAGATTGAGAGGCGGCGTGATGAGATTGCTCAAAATGGGCGTAAGGCTTTGAATGCATATCGAGCAGGAGAATTAAAGTCATACACCGCAGAAGAGGCGATCGCAGAATTACGCAATATAGTTGATTCGCCCGAATAATCTATGAGAAAGATTGTTTTTTCGCCAAAATTTGGGCGTGCTTTGCGACGACATGTTAAGCGAAATCCTGAGCTAAAAAATCGCATAGAGAATTTAATTCAGCAAATGGAGTTGGATGTATTTTCGCCGAGTTTAGGGACACATCCACTCAGAGGCAAACTGGAAGGATTTCAGGCTTGTTCTTGCGGTTATGATTGTCGAATTGTCTTTAGCATTGATTCAGAAGCGATTGTTCTTATAGATATTGGTACTCATGATGAGGTTTATTGAATACTATATGGATACTCGCGGCTGGTCACAACATGATTTAGATAGCTGTCTTGGTGATCACGCTAGATCGGCGGAGATATTGATCCAGCCCTATCAATCATTACAAACTTGTACATAATTAATGATTTAGATAGCCAACATAAAATCTGAAATAAAAATAATCAAAATGCATATTCAACAAGTTCAGATTAAAAACTTTCGATGTTTTGAATATCTAAGGTCAACATTTGCTAGTCAAAAATCGTCATTTGGGCTTCTTGAGATATATCTTTGTCAACTTTTAAGGCAGACTTACTTACTTTAGTTGAACCATTGGAACGCAATCCTGTAGCAATATGACTATTTTTGGCAATCTGTTCTAGAACTTGCTTAGCACGAGTAATCACGCTAGTCGGTAAACCTGCTAAACGCCCAACCTCAATACCGTAGGAACGATCTGCGCCGCCTTCTTGAACTTGATGTAAGAAAATGATTTCATCTTCTAATTCTTTGACGGTGACTTGAAAATTAGCGACATTGGGAAGTAAACTTGCGAGTTCATTTAGCTCATGATAGTGAGTGGCAAAAATACCGCGTGCTTTGATTCTGTTCGCCAGATATTCGGCAACTGACCATGCGATCGCCATACCATCAAAAGTCGAAGTGCCGCGTCCAATTTCATCGAGCAGTACTAGCGAATGCTCCTTCGCATGATTAAGAATATTCGCAGTTTCGTTCATCTCTACCATAAAAGTTGATTGCCCTGTCGCCAGATCGTCAACTGCGCCAACGCGCGTAAAAATGCGATCGCATATCCCCAAAGTTGCCGACTCCGCAGGCACAAAGCTACCCACCTGCGCCATGAGTTGAATCAGTCCGATTTGTCGCAAATAGATACTTTTGCCACTCATGTTTGGTCCTGTCAGCACGATTAAATCTGGACAGTCAGGAGCATGATGATCATTACCTAGATAAGTAGAATTGGGAACGAAAAAGCCTGCGGGAAGAGACTGCTCGACCACAGGATGACGACCATGATCAATCGCGATCGCGCGATCGCTTGTTAGTCGAGGGCGGCAATAGTTATAAGTGACAGCAACTTCAGCGAGGCTGCACAACACATCGGCAGCAGCGAGCGAGATCGCCAAAGTTCGCATCGGTTCAATATGTTTCGCGGCAAGCGATCGCAACTCCACGAACAGATCATATTCCAATTGTTTCAACTCACTATCAGCATTGAGAATCCGTGTCTCCCGTTCTTTTAGTTCGGGCGTAATATAGCGTTCTTCATTCGTCAAAGTTTGCTTGCGAATATAATCAGCAGGTGCTTGCTCACTCTTGCCCCGCGAGATACTGATGTAATAGCCAAAAGCTTTATTAAAGCCAACTTTAAGCGTATTAATGCCTGTACGTTCCTTTTCTCGCTTCTCAAAAGCGGCTAACCACTCCACATCATCACGACTTTGTTGACGTAAATCATCTAGTTGATCATTCACACCAGACCGAATGATATTTCCTTCAGTAATATAAATGGGTGGTTCTTCAATTAAAGTGCGTTGCAACTGAGCGCCAAGTTGAATCAGCTCCGATGGCACTGACTGCAAAGCTTGTAAGTAGCGCGAACTAGCCTTTGCCACGACATCCGCCACATCGCGCATTCGCTCTAAAGACATCGCCACCGCGATTAAATCTCTTCCATTGGCTGTTCCTGCACCAATTCGACTACAGAGCCGCTCGATGTCATAGATTTGACTCAAGCAACTGCGTAAACTCTTGCGGAGAGCATGTTGTTTGAATAGTTCTGTAATCGTATCGAGACGCTCGTTAATCGCGGCGATATCTTTGAGAGGTTGCAATAACCAACGCCGTAAGGCTCGGCTACCCATACCTGTAGTGGTTTTGTCCAAAGCCCATAGTAGAGAACTATAAAAAGTACCATCGCGTACAGTTTGGGTGATTTCTAAATTGCGTCTGGTCTGATTGTCCAGCACTAAATAATCAGCGATCGCATAAGTAGAAATTCCTTGCAGTGGCATCCTCACACTTTTTTGAGTGGATTCGAGATATTCCAAAATTCCACCTGCGGCTCTAATCGCTAGTGGTAAAGCCTTGCAACCAAATCCCTCTAGCGATCGCACTCTAAATGTATCCAGAATCCGCTGTTTGGCGGCGGCTAAAGCAAAAGGTGAGTGCGATCGCGGTGTATAGCAAAAGCTTTCAGGTAAAGCAGTATAAGGCGCAGGTAAAGAAGACTGCTTCTTTTGGGAGATTCCTTCCCAATAAACCTCAGTCTGATCGGATTTTGCACCACGAAATAATTGCGGATTAGGAATATCAATGGGAATAAGAATTTCCGCTGGTTGTAATCGTAGTAGTTCTTGAATCAAATGCTCAGTACTACCGAGCTGCGTCACAAAAAACTCGCCCGTGGAAATATCTGCATAGGCTAATCCCCAATTGTCACCGCCATTAGCGATCGCTACCAAAAAGTTATTTTTCTTAGCAGCTAACATTCCCTCTTCGATTACTGTACCAGGCGTAATTACCCTAGTCACTTCTCGCCTGACTAATCCTTGTGCTTCTGAGGCAGCTTCCATTTGATCACAAACAGCGATCGAGTAACCCTTTTCGACTAACTGATTAGCATAGCGATCGAGCGCATGGTGAGGGATTCCCGCCATCGCAATCCTTCCAACCGCCTTACCACCTTCTCTACCCGTTAATACCAATTCCAATTCGCGCGAAATTAGTTCTGCATCCTCAAAAAATGCCTCAAAAAAATCCCCTAACCGATACAGCATCACTGCATGGGGATACTGCTCTTTCATTTCGATATAGTGCATCATCATCGGCGTGAGTGCAGTGCGATTAACTTGAGCAGACGATAAAACTAATTCAGCCATTAAATTTCAAATACAAAACAAGGTTTAATCGAAAACAATAAAGACAACATAACCAATCATGATTCTAGACTTTGATCTTGCTCATCTAGCAGTCCTAGTCTCAATAGTTTTGTAGCAAGCGTATATACATCTTGCTTACTCCCATCTTTGCGAATCCCTAAAGCGACAACTATCACGCTGACTTGAGTCTGTTCGATGGTGTAGATGATCCGATATCTCTGTCCAACGGCTCGGACACTATAATAGCCATCTAACCCACCTAGCAATGGTTTTTCCTGTAATTCAGGTGACTCTTTCAGTTTATCGATCCGTTCACTAATTTTTTGACGGATGCGGCGATCGCTGACTTCTTGCAATAACCTCAAAGCAGTCGGTTGAATAACAATTTGATACATCACAAAGCTAATTCTTGTTTAGCTACTTCCCAATTTATACCCTGCTCTGACTTTGCCTCAGCAACTCCTTGTCGTAAGTTGGTCATAAGGGCAATATCACCGAAAATTTCTAAGGTCTCTAATACAGTTTCATAATGTTGCCATGTCATCACGGCTAAGACTGGCTTGCCTCGACGGGTAATTGCAATTGTACTGATTCCTTCTTGATCGAGCCTTTCAGGCAATGAAGTTAGATTGAATCTTGCTTCAGTAATAGGAATGTTAGATAGCATCATACTTTTAAGCTTTTGATGTACATCTAAGTGTACATCAAAAGCTTAAACCCCAAAGCATAAAGAGACGCATTCGTTCTTTGTGTAACAAAAGTTAAAAATTAATCGACTAAAGTAAAGGCATTGCAATATCTTGCTGAGGTCTCTATGACTGCAAACAAAAAAGTTGAAGTTCTCTATCTCACCTCCATGAAAAGTGGCATGGCAGAGTTTTATACGCCACAAGCAAGCAATGAAACTATGTTGGTACAAGTCGCAGCAGGAGCGATCGATGATTTGTTTTGCCATCATTTTCAGACCGATCAACTATTGGTAGTGCGCGGTAGCTTTGTGTTAGTTGTGCTGAGCGATCGCCAATATCAATACATTCCCCTCGGTGAGTCTCGTCCTGCGGTAGTGACGATTCCGCCAAATGTGCCGCACGCAGCGATCAATCTCAGCGATCGCCCTTGTGTGTTGATAAATGCAGTTTTGCGTCATGGAGCCGCCTCGATCAAAGACTACCAACCCCGCCGCCATCCTTTTCCCTATGATCTAGAGGCAGCCCGTCAAGCGATCGCTAGTTTAGAACTTCCAATCGCTGCTTAGAATCTCACAAAGTAATATCCCGTGCGGAGCGCGGGATATTACTTTGTGAGATTGAGATTGTTATATTAGAGTTAGAAATTCCGCTTTTATAGCAATCAATACGCTTAATACACGATAAGATCATGTCCTTTGCTACCACCGCCTCACCCACGCATACCAACTTTCAGATTCGCGATGACATCCTCGATTTGCAAGCTAGCCTTGTCCAATGGCGCAGAGACTTCCATCGATTTCCTGAACTTGGTTTCAAAGAAAAGCGGACATCTAGCGCGATCGCTGAAAAACTCACCGCATGGGGCATCCCTCACCAAATAGGTATAGCTCAGACTGGTATTGTCGCCACGATCGCAGGCACAAAACAAGGTCGAAACCAAATATTAACAAAAGGAATAAAAAGAACAAAAGTATTAGCAATCCGTGCAGACATGGACGCGCTGCCAATTCAAGAAGAAAATATTGTTAGTTATAAATCGCAAATCGATGGACTGATGCACGCTTGCGGTCATGATGGACATACCGCAATCGCCTTAGGCACGGCTAAATATCTCTGGGAACATCGCGATCGCTTTTGCGGCACAGTGAAAGTTATTTTCCAGCCCGCCGAAGAGGGACCAGGTGGCGCAAAACCAATGATCGCTGCGGGAGTACTCGAAAATCCTCAAGTCGATGCGGTGATTGGCTTGCATCTTTGGAACAATTTGCCACTTGGCACGGTCGGCGTGAGAGCAGGTGCATTGATGGCGGCGACAGAATACTTCCATTGCAAAATTATCGGACGCGGTGGACATGGCGCACTTCCACATCAAACGATTGATTCCATTTTAGTCACGGCGCAAGTGGTAAATACACTCCACACGATCGTTTCCCGCAACATCAGTCCTCTTGAATCCGCCGTGATTAGTATCGGTGAGTTTCACGCTGGCACTGCTACCAATATCATTGCTGACTCAGCGCAAATCAGTGGTACAGTTCGGTTTTTTAATCCTGAAGTTGGCATAAAATTAGCACTGCGTCTGGAAGAAGCGATCGCGGGAGTCTGTGCCGCGCATGGAGCGACTTATGAGTTGAAATATACCAAGCTCTATCCGCCTGTAATCAATGATCAGGCGATCGCCGAATTAGTGCGATCAGTTGCCGAAACCGTGATCGAAACTCCCGCAGGGATCGTTCCCGAATGTCAAACCATGGGCGGTGAAGATATGTCCTTCTTTTTGGAAGCTGTGCCTGGTTGTTATTTTTTCCTCGGTTCTGCTAATCCTGACAAGGGGCTAGCCTATCCCCACCATCATCCACGTTTCAATTTTGATGAGACAGTTTTAGCGACTGGCGTGGAGATATTTACGCGTTGTGTTGAGAAGTTTTTAGATTAGGGCGATCGCGATCGGCAATCACAAAATTTTTAATCGAAGGTGCAGCCGCCAAATTATGAGCATATTCGCGAATTAAATCAACGTCGGCAACTTGCCAAGTTCTGATATCTTGACAATGATGAGCAGCCAATAAACCCCATAACTTGCCATGTGGTAACACTGGCGCAACTAAATTTGATCGCACTTGCATACTTTTTAAGAAATCACGATGACAAGCAGTAAGAGAAGCCGTCTCCACATCGTCAGTAAGTTTTATGCGTCCACTTAGATAAAGTTGTGCATATTCAAGGTTAAAGCATTCGTCAGGACCAGTCGAACAAATGATCGAATACTTGCGATCGCTTAGCGCCTCAAAAGTCACTTGCCCTTTCCACTGTGAATAGAAATAGTATAAAACCACGCGATCGACATTGAGTAGACTTCTTAACTCATGCAGCGAGTCGTTGACTAACCAGTCTTGTTGTAATTTATTGGTAAGTCGATTTAAAACAGCACTTAAACCGCGATTGGCAGAATTCATTATTTCTTAGTTTTTCCGCTTTTAATTAAGTCGCATAACTAGATTTTAGTCTTTTTGAGTAGTTATGCATAAATAACCTTAAGACCTAAAAATTTAACTTAAATAACGAGTCCTAAATTGCCTAAAGAATATCGCGCTACAGGAATTAACCTCAAAGGGATGCCACTAGGTGAAAGCGATCGCCTAGTGACGATCCTCACCAAAGAGCATGGCTTGATCAGAGTTGTCGCGGCGGGTGCGCGCAAACATCGCTCGGCTATGGCAGGGCGATCGGGCTTATTTGTGGTAAATGATTTACAAATTTCGGTAGGGCGCAACATGGATCGGATTAAAAACGCCGAAATGTTGCAATCTTTTGTCGGTTTAGGCAAAACTTTGGCGAAGCTTACCGCCGCCCAATATTTGGCAGAGCTTGCGCTCATGCAAGCATTGTCAGCACAGCCTCAAGAAGATTTATTCTTGGTGTTAGTCGAGCATCTCAATCGAATTCAAGATGCAGATAACAATCATGTTTTGGCTTGTCTAAGTCATGGCATTTATCATTTGCTAGCGATCGCTGGATTTGCCCCACAAGTACATAGCTGTTGTATTTCCCAAAAACCAGTGATTGCCAATCTGAAAATCCAGAGATGGAAAGCAGGATTTAGCATTGTTGGCGGTGGGGTAATTGACCTAACAAATGACGGTAATCCGCACGAAGTATCTGCCCATCAAACTCTAAATGAAGCCGTGCATAGTCGCATCAGCCACTACCTGAGCGCGTCTGAACTCTTGGCTATGCAAGAACTCGCGCAAGCCGATTTAACCGATAATATTTTAGAAGCGCCCATCACCGATTGGCTAACAGTCGAAAGATTGTTACGAGCATATGCACAGTATCATTTTGATAGACCAATCCAGTCATCGGCTCTGATTGATAACTGCTTTTTTAATATATGACCCATTTATTCGATCCACCGACTCCCAACCTGCCAGAAAATCGCAACCCTCATCATGCTGACGCTGATGCCAATAATGGCGAGGTAGCTAGCGCTGGCGATTTAGAAATAAATGAAATATTAGAAATAAATCCTGAATCAGCAACTGATTCTAAATCTGTCCTTCGCAATCCCAATTTTTTATCACTTTGGAGTGGACAAGTCTTTTCCCAGATTGCGGATAAGGTTTTTTTAGTACTGGTGATTGCGATCGTTTCCACCCAATTTCAAAATAAGGGTGAAACGATTAGTGGTTGGGTGTCAGCGGTGATGGTGTCATTTACGATTCCCGCAATTTTATTTGGCTCGATCGCGGGTGTATATGTCGATCGCTGGAATAAAAAAACAGTTTTAGTTACCTCCAATATTCTGCGCGGAGTATTGGTTCTCAGCATTCCTCTATTACTCTGGATCACTAAAAATAGTGTGTTACCTTGGGGCGCACCGACAGGCTTTTGGGGCTTATTATGCATCACTTTTTTGATCTCGACTTTTACGCAGTTTTTCACCCCTGCGGAGCAATCCGCAATTACATTGGTAGTTGAGAAACCAAAATTATTAGCCGCTAATTCGCTATACACCACCACGATCATGGCGGCGTTGATTTTAGGATTTGCGCTGGGTGAGCCGATCTTGGCTCTATCCGATCGCCTTTGGCACAATGTCGGTCAAGAAATTGTGGTGGGCGGCAGCTATCTGGTCGCGGGGATCATCCTGTTGCTATTAAAAACAGGCGAAACCAAAGAAAATTTACACCGCGATAGTTTTCATGTCTGGAATGACATCAAAGATGGTTTGCAATATCTCAATCATAAAAAGACTTCGCTATCGGCGCTGATTCAATTAATCTGTACCTTTTCGATCATCGCTGCATTGACTGTCTTAGCAGTGCGCTTAGCAGAAGTGATGCCCGAAATAAAATCAGAGCAGTTTGGATTTTTATTAGCTATAGCAAGTTTAGGCATGGCGATCGGGGCGGGTCTAGTCGCCAAACTAGGCGATCGCTTTAATCGTCAAAACCTAGCTCTAATTGGCTCCGTGGGAATGTGTTTGTTTTTGGGAATGTTGGCAGTTTTTAGCGATCGCTTTTGGTTGGGGCTAGTCGCGATCGCAGGTACGGGGATTTTTGCGGGCTTGTGCGTGATTCCCATGCAGACAGTGATTCAAGAAGAAACTCCTGAAGATATGCGCGGTAAAGTTTTTGGCTTGCAAAATAATGCTGTGAATATTGCGCTCAGCTTGCCGCTATCAGTAGCAGGTATTGCTGAGTCTTATTTTGGATTGCAAAAAGTGATCTTTGGACTCAGTGCGATCGCGATCGCTACTGGAATACTCGCTTGGTACATCGCCCGTCAATTAGTCGAATCGTAAAAATATCTATGTCAGAAGGGTCACGTCGTCAGCTACAGCAGCAACTTTGGAAGATAGCCGATGATTTGCGCGGCAAGATGAATGCTGATGAATTTCGGGATTATATGCTGGGTTTTATTTTCTATAAATATCTCTCTGAAAAGATTGAAAGCTATGCTGATGGAGAATTGGAATCAGATGGGCTTAAATTTGCCGCCCTAAAGGAAGATGATAAGGACGGCGTAGCAATTATCGAGGCAGTCCGCAAGGCAACGGTTTCGGAGTTGGGTTATTTTTTGAAGCCATCTGAGCTTTTCCATGCGATCGCCCTAAAAGGCAGCAATCAACTGGATACAAATAATGAGGGTGTTGGTCATAACTTCATCTTGGCGGATCTGACTAAGATTCTGAAAAACATTGAGCAAAGTACGCTGGGGAATGATAGCGCTGACGATTTTAGTAATTTGTTTGAAGATTTGGATCTGACTTCATCGAAGTTAGGAGCTACTGAAAAAGCCAAGAATGAATTGGTAGCAAAGATTTTGGTGCATTTGGATCAGATTGACTTCAGGCTAAATGATACAAGTGCGGATGTGTTGGGTGATGCTTACGAGTATTTGATTGGAGAGTTTGCCAGTGGTGCGGGTAAGAAGGCAGGAGAGTTTTATACACCGCAAGCAGTTTCGACTTTGTTGGCTAAGTTGATAACGAGTGAGAAACCAAATTTAAAAACGGTCTATGACCCGACTTGTGGCAGTGGTTCGCTATTGTTGCGGGTAAAGCGTGAGGCGGCTCAGGTTGACAAGATTTACGGTCAGGAGATGAACCGCACCACTTATAACTTGGCACGGATGAATATGATTTTGCATGATGTGCGTTATGCAAATTTTGATATCAAACTAGAGGATACGCTGGAGCATCCGCAACATCGAGATTTACGTTTTGATGCGATCGTGGCGAATCCACCATTTTCGGCAAAGTGGAGTGCGAGTCAACTATTCATGAGTGACGATCGCTTTAGTGTTTATGGCAAGCTTGCGCCGAGCAGTAAGGCGGATCTGGCATTTGTGCAGCACATGATCTATCAGTTGGCGGATGATGGCACGATGGCTGTGGTGTTGCCGCATGGGGTACTATTTAGGGGTGCGGCTGAGGGGCATATTCGCCAATATTTGATCGAGCAGATGAATTGTCTCGATGCAGTGATTGGTTTACCTGCAAATATCTTTTACGGGACGAGTATCCCGACTTGCGTTTTAGTTTTTAAGAAATGTCGTCGTAGTCCTGACGATATTTTGTTTATTGATGCGAGTCGGCATTTCGACAAGGTGAAGACGCAAAACATTTTGCGTCCTGTGCATATCGAGAAGATTGTGGCGGCTTATAAGGCTCGGACTAATGAGGATAAATATAGCTATGTGGCAAGTATTGAGCAAATCAGGAGCAATGATTTTAATTTGAATATTCCGCGTTATGTGGATACCTTTGAGGCGGAAGAGGCGATCGATCTTGATGCGATCGCTTTGCAGCTAAGGGCAATTGACCAGCAGGGCAAGGTGACGGATGCTAAGATTGCGTCATTCTGTGATGAATTAGGGATTGAGCCGCCGTTTTGATATCTAAATCGCGTCACATTCCAGAAAATAGTCGTAAGCATTAGTATCAAAATCTTGTTCGAGATATTGCTGAAAATATTTGACTTGCTCAGTTGTAAGCTCGTAAGAGAAAAACATAGGAGAGTTAGCAGATTCACTTAATAGCTTTTGTAAATCAGCTAGTGATATGCCTTTGAGAATACTTTCACCGACTAGAGCATTGCCTTCTTTTTCGTACCATCTAATTAAGCGCTCAACTTTATAGCCGTTGGCAATCTCTGCTGGCTTTTTGAGGTTATTGTTTTTTTTGCCTTGTCGATACTTAGATTTGACAAAAAATAGTAGAGGAGTTTTTAACCTTAGAAAATCTTTGAGTTGTGCCATAGGTTAAATCTCAATTTTGCGTTTGGGGTTGGCTGGTTTTGTTTGATTGCCTATCACAGGATCAAACTCGCCTAGATGCCTGCCATTTTTATCATACTTTTCGATAGTGCCGTGTTGGTAGTCCCACTCATAAAATTTATTGTCTGGTGTCTGCCAACGTCTTCGTTTTTGGTTAGAGCCTTGAATTAGTGTTTTGCCTTTGACAAGGACTGCATCAGGGAATGCTGTTAATACTTTGGGTGGTGGAATGTGGGACATTGACGATAGTATGACTAGGCTAAGGCATTGTATCCGATCGCTTTGCAGCTAAGGGCAATTGACCAGCAGGGCAAAGTGACGGATGCTAAGATTGCGTCATTCTGTGATGAGTTAGGGATTGAGCCGCCATTTTAGGAGAGGTTAATTTTATGCAAGTTGCAATTGAGTTACCTGATGATTTGGGCAACCAGCTTTTGGAAATGCCCGATATGCAGTTATTAGTGCAAAGGGCTATTAGAAAAATGTTAGATGAGCATCAAAAAAGATCATCTCAATTGTTAATCGATCTAGTTAATGATTTACCTGAATTTCCTGCATTTAAAGGGGAATATCCTCTAGCTTTGCAAGTGGGATTACGCGATGAGTGGAGTTTAGCGAACAATCTCAAATGACTGATAATATCCCTTCTCAACTTTTAGATGATATTCGGCAAATAGTGACGGCTTCGCGGTTGGCTGTTGCTCAGACTGTGAATAGTGCGATGGTTCTGACCTATTGGCAGGTGGGGCGGTTGATTGTGGAGTATGAGCAACAGGGTCAAGTGAGGGCGGGGTATGGCAAAAAGCTATTAGAGCATTTATCGCAGGTGTTGCAATCTGAGTTTGGTAAGGGCTTTGATGCTAGTAATTTACGCAATATGCGACAGTTTTATTTAACTTTTCCAAATCACGACTCAGTGAGTCACAAATTGAGTTGGACGCATTACCGTAGACTCATCCATGTGGCTGACCCAAAAGCAAGAGATTGGTATATTGCGGAATCTGTGGCAAATAATTGGAGTGTGAGGGCTTTGGATCGACAGATTGGGACTTTGTACTATGAGCGTTTGTTGTCGAGTGCGGATCAGGAGCCTGTGATTGATGAGGCAATTTCTAAAACAAATGAGTTAAAGACTGATATTAAAGACTATTTGCGCGATCCTTATATTTTGGATTTTTTAAATTTGCCTGTGACGGCTTTGGTGGAGAGTGCGATCGAGCAGGGTTTGATCGATAATTTGCAGCATTTTTTGTTAGAGCTTGGGCGCGGTTTTGCGTTTGTGGCGCGTCAGCAACGGATTAGTGTGGAGGATCAGGATTTTTATTTAGATTTGGTGTTTTACAATTTCAAGCTGAAGTGTTTTTTGTTAATCGATCTGAAGTTGGGGCGATTGAGTCATCAGGATGTGGGACAGATGGATACTTATGTGCGGATTTACGACCAGCACTATAAGGGTGATGATGATAATCCGACAATTGGGCTAATTTTGTGTAGTGAGAAATCGGCGGCGGTGGCGAAGTATTCTGTTCTAGCGGATCGCAAACAGTTGTTTGCATCAAAGTATTTGCCTTTGTTGCCATCTGAGGAGGAGTTAAGGGTTGAGTTATTGCGTGAACGGGCTTTGTTGCAGTTTGAGGAGGCGGAATAGATGAGTGTGCCTAAGTTGAGATTTAAGGAATTTAAAGGGGAATGGAAGTTAATTAAGCTAGGAAAAATTGCAGATAAGATCACAAGTGGAGCGCGTGATTGGGCGCAATATTATTCAGAAAATGGAAGCAAATTTATAAGGATGACGAATCTTAGTAGAGATGGAATCCACCTAAAACTTGATGATTTAAAGTTTGTCAATGTCAAAGCTGAGTCTAGTGATGGTCAGCGTACAAGCTTAATTCACGGCGATATACTTATCTCAATAACTGCTGAACTTGGTAAAATCGGTTGGATTCCGCCTAACTTTGGTGAAGCTTTTATAAATCAGCATACGGGTTTAGTTCGTCTCAAAAAAGATCAAGCAGATTCGTTATTTATAGCCTATTTGCTCTCAACTGCTAAGTTAAACAAACAAATAAATAGGTTAAATGATTCTGGTGCAAAGTCTGGCTTAAATCTTCCAACTATTGCGTCTATAAATATGCATTTGCCAAAAATAAGCGAACAAAATAAAATCGCTGATTTTCTCGTAACTATAGATGAAAAAATCGCACAACTCACGCAAAAATGTGAATTATTAGCGCGTTATAAAAAAGGCGTGATGCAGCAGATTTTTAGCCAAGATTTGCGCTTTAAAGATGACGATGGGCGTGATTTCCCAGATTGGGAAGAGATATTATTAGGTGAAATAATAAGTTTTGAAAATGGTAAAGCTCATGAGTCAAGTATTACTGATAATGGTCATTACATTGTTGTAAATTCAAAATTTATATCGTCTAACGGTACTGTTATAAAGCGTTCAAACAGTGCAATCTCACCATTAACAAAAGACAGTGTTGTTATGGTTATGAGTGATGTACCTAATGGCAAAGCTCTTGCAAAATGCTATTTTATTGAATATGACAACAAATATACTCTGAATCAACGAATATGTTCCATAACATCAGACAAAGCAATATCAAAATTCCTGTTTTATCAAATAAATCGAAATCCCTACTATTTAAGTTTTGACAACGGAGTTGGGCAAACTAATTTAAGGAAAGATGACGTTTTAAACTGTCCAATTATGTATCCTTTATCTCTAGAAGAACAAATTAAAATCGCTAATTTCTTAACCTCTATTGACGAAAAAATTACCGAAGCTCAGACCTATCTCGACACAGTAAAACGATATAAACAAGGCTTATTACAACAGATGTTTGTTTAGATTAAACGCAAAGCCGTCCTGTCACTTATGCGATTGCTGAATAATATTTAATAGTTCAGTTGGGCTATAAATAGGTAAACTAGCAGTTTTAAAATCCTTGCTATTTCGAGTTACAAAACCATCAACACTCGCCCGAACTCCTGAATGATATAAAACAGCGTCCTCAAAATCAGAAAAATCTGAATCAGATGCTGCTTTTAAGATCACTTTATTAACCTCTGCAATTGCAAATAAATCAAGTAATTGATTAATAGCAAGCTTAGCCGAAGCCTCGCCTAGTTTCTTAGACAACAAATAATCGATTGTAGTTATTGTTGTCGCACAAAGATAACCCAGAATAACTTGCTGCTCAACTGCATTAAATAAATTAATAGCCAAAGGAGCGAAAGGCTCACGCTCTAACAAAACATCAAGAACAATATTGGTATCAAATACAATTTTCAAAGATACTTTTCCTCTAAATATTTTTTATAGTCAGATACATCAACATTAGAGCCTTTTAAAATACCAACCAGCGATCGCGTAATTGATAGAATCTCATTGCCATTGTTTTTTTGTACTTGTGTTTGCGTATCTAAAATAACTTCATCTAAAGAACTGCTATTCATAACAATATGTCCTCTCATTTCTTTTAGTTTTTCTTGTCCCAACTTTCTCATATCAAGCAATAAAATTGGCTCTTGAGAAGGAGCTTTTGCTGGTAAACCTTTGCGAGCTTTTTTCCAAGGAAATTCTAAATGAGTCATATCACTCAGATAGTAAGCATGAAGTTCACCGAAATATTCCCAAACTTCATCAAGAAGATTTTGAACATCTTCAGAAATTCGCAATAAATCATTTTCGTCAGGAATAGGCAACTGCTCAGCCTCAAACTTGCTATAAAAACGATAAGCAGGAGGACAAACGGGACCATAGCGCCATGCTTGAATTTCATCATCAAACAAAGGCTCATCAAATAGGGCAAGATGTAAACTTTGAGTGTAGTAAAGAAGTTTTTGCACTTTCATGTTTGTCATGAGTGACTCTCTGCCATCCTCATACGCCCTAAAAATAAAATAACGGGCAACATCTAAAGGACTGACCATAACAGCATCCCAAGGTAATAGTTCCAGATTTAGTGTTTTAAGAGCTTTAAAAAACTTAAAATACGCTAAATATGGAATTTGTGTGATTATTTAAAGAAAAATTATATTAAACCTATATCTAGCTTACGTTAAAAATCAAGCAATCTTATGACAACCCAACCCGAAGCCGAACTAGAAGCAGCCTTAATCGACCAACTCCAAAGCCTGAAATATACAAGAGTCAAAATCAAAGATCAAGCCGCCATGCTTGCCAACCTCAAGCAACAACTAGAAATCCATAACGGCAATATCACCCTCAGCAAAAACGAATTTGACCTCATCCTTAATCACCTCAACACAGGCACAGTCATCGAACGCGCCAAAATACTCCGCGACAAATATGCCCTCAAACGCGAAGCCACAGACGGTAAACCCGCCGAAACCATCCATATCAGCTTTCTCAACCGCGAAGACTGGTGCAGAAATGAATTTCAAGTCACGAACCAGATCAGCATTGAAGGCAAACGCAAAAATCGCTATGACGTAACCATCCTCATTAATGGCTTGCCACTGGTACAGATCGAACTCAAAAAACGCGGCTCTGAGTTAAAAGTCGCCTTCCATCAAATTAACCGCTATCAGCACGAATCCTATGACGCAGGAGCACGACTATTTCAATATGTGCAGCTATTCATCATCAGCAACGGCGTAAATACAAAATATTTCGCAAACAACAAATATCAAGCCTTTCAACAAACCTTTTACTGGACAGACAAAGAAAATAATCGCATCTCTGACCTCAGTGAATTTGCTGACACCTTTCTTCGCACCTGTCACCTAGCCAAAATGATCACCCACTACATCGTGATCACCGCTAGCAACATCCTTAAAGTCCTCCGCCCCTATCAAGTCTACGCAACCGAGAGCCTAGTCGAACAGGTCAAAACCAGCACCAAAAATGCCTACATCTGGCACACCACAGGCTCAGGCAAAACTCTCACCTCCTTTAAAGCTAGTCAGATCATCATGCGATCGCCTCAAGTCCACAAAGTTGTATTTGTCGTCGATCGCAAAGACCTCGATTATCAAACCGCTAAGGAATTTAACGAATTTTCTAAAGGCAGTGTAGACAGCACCACCAACACCCATAACCTTGTCAATCAACTAAATGACGACAGCACTAAGCTCATCGTCACCACGATTCAGAAGCTCAATAATGCGATCGTTAAAGGGCGCTATCTCGACAAAATCCAACATCTCCAAGATAAAAAATTTGTCTTTATCTTCGATGAATGTCACCGTAGCCAATTTGGAGAAACCCACCAAAACATCAAAAAGTTTTTTACCAATTGCCAAATGTTCGGCTTCACAGGCACACCGATCCTCGCAGACAATGCCTTCGGTACAAAAGAACATCAACAAACCACCGCATCCCTATTTGGCGAATGCTTGCATAAATATGTAATCGTGGACGCGATCAAGGATGAGAACGTGCTGCGCTTTGCGGTCGAGTATGTGGGCAAAACCAATCAAACCAGTAACTCAGATGCTAAGACAAAAAGGAAGAAAAAAGGCGCTAACGATCTCGATATTGCTGTAGAAGAAAGCGACACCAAAGAAATGCTCGAAAATCCACTCAGACTAGAAAAAGTTGTGGACTATATTCTAGAACATCACGCTCAAAAGACCAAAGCGCCAGACTTCACCGCCATGTTTTGCGTCAGCAATATCGAAACCCTGATCAAATATTACGAACTATTCCAAAAGCAACAAGCTCAAGCAACTACACCCCTAAAAATTGCCACAATCTTCAGCTATGCCGCCAACGCAGAAAATCCAACTGCTAACGGCATGATCGATGAAGAACCGCTAGAGATTCCTAGCGAAGCAAAAATCAACCAAAACAATCGAGACAAACTCGAGCAATTCATCACTGACTACAACATTCTCTTTAACACCAAGCACAGCGCCAACGATAGCCAAGCTTTTTACAACTATTCCCAAGATATTTCTAAGCGCGTCAGACAAGGCGAAATCGATATTTTGCTAGTGGTGAACATGTTCTTAACAGGTTTTGACAGCCCCAGACTCAATACGCTCTATGTCGATAAAAATCTCAAGTTTCACGGGCTAGTCCAAGCCTTCTCGCGCACCAATCGCATTCTCAATGACAAAAAATCACAGGGCAATATAGT
Organism: Cyanobacteriota bacterium; assembly: GCA_025356295.1. Classification (GTDB taxonomy): domain Bacteria; phylum Cyanobacteriota; class Cyanobacteriia; order Pseudanabaenales; family Pseudanabaenaceae; genus Pseudanabaena. The sequence goes on along the minus strand of JANXUJ010000063.1, from coordinate 20,486 downwards.
TTGTTTTCGCAATCTCAAAAAAGCCACTGATGACGCGATCGCCCTATTCTCTGACAAAGATGCAAAAGCAACAGTGCTAGTCCAACCCTATGAGGACTATGTAGCTCAATTTAATGAAGCGGCGATCGGGCTATTAAAAATAACTCCCACTATAAAAAGTGTAGACACATTACCAGATGAAAACAAAAAACTAGAATTTGTCACCCAATTTCGAGAACTACTACGCCTTAAAAATGTCCTGACCACCTTTGCTGACTTTGAGGAAACTGACCTCACCCTTGAAGCCCAAAAATTTGAGGATTATAAAAGCAAATACCTCGATGTCTATGACAGTGTAAAGAAAGAACGCAACACCGAAAAACCATCGCTCCTCGATGAAGTGGACTTTGAACTGAGTTTAATCCATCGTGATGAGATTAACGTCGCCTACATTCTCAACCTATTGAGAAGCATGAGCAAAACCGATCCCGTCGCCGCCCAAAAACGTCAAAAAGAAATCCTTGACCTCATGGCAGGTGAAGTCCAACTACGCAGTAAACGCGCCCTAATCGAAACATTCATCGAAAATAATCTGCAACAACTACAACCCCATGAGAATGCAGAACAAGCCTTTGAAGACTACTGGCTAACCAAAAAATCTGAAGCCCTAACCGAACTTTGTGTCACTGAAAATATAAAGCCTGAAGAACTATCAAAGCTTATCAATAACTATTCTTTCGCCAACCGTCTACCCCGCGATCAAGAAATTAGAATCGCCCTCAACTTTCAGCCCAAAATTTTAGATCGTCAAAAAACCATTGATCGCATATTTGAGAAAATCAAGTTATTCATTGATACATTTATTGAGGGCATGGGCGGAACTGTGTAGCAAACAGAAAGTGTGATTTGTAACGCCACACAAACAAACAATCAGGTAACATTGCATAGAGTCAAGCTTTGCTTGACTCTATGCAATTACTTATTTTTCACGATGCAACAACTAACACCTAATCCCAGCTTTAGCTTAACCATTCGCGTGCAACTCCTCAACCGCGCAGGAATGCTATCTTCAGTCATTGGCGTTCTCGCTGAAGCGGGAGGGAATCTCGGACAGATTGACCTTATCCAACAGACTCGCAAAATCTCGGTGCGTGATATTACGGTCAATGCTTATAGCGCTGAGCATATGGATGAGTTGATCGCAGTTGTGAAGGCAGTCCCAGAGATTCGGGTTCTGGATGTTTACGATCGCACTTTTCAAGTTCACAAAGGCGGCAAAATCCATCTCGAAGCCAAAGTTGCTGTCAAAGGACAAGATGATCTGGCAATGGTCTATACCCCTGGAGTGGGGCGTGTATGTATGGCGATCGCGGAAGACAAGCGCAAGGTTTATGACTACACGATCAAATGCAACACGATCGCGGTAGTCACCGATGGTACGGCTGTTTTGGGACTAGGCGATATTGGTCCTGAAGCCGCAATGCCTGTGATGGAAGGCAAAGCGATGCTCTTCAAACAGTTTGCAGGACTCGATGCGTTCCCGATTTGTCTGAATACGAAAGATGTCGATGAAATCGTGGAAACTGTGAAACGGATTGCGCCTGGATTTGGCGGTGTCAATCTCGAAGATATTAGTGCCCCTCGCTGCTTTGAAATCGAAAAACGCCTCAAAGCTGAGTTAGATATTCCTGTTTATCATGATGACCAACATGGTACGGCGGTGGTAGTGGTCGCGGCGACAATCAACGCGCTCAAAGTTGTTAACAAGCCCATTGATACAGTCCGCATCGTCATGAATGGCGCGGGTGCATCTGGGATCGCGGTGGCGAGACTGTTACGCGAAGCGGGCGTGAAGCAGATCACGATGTGTGATTCTAGAGGCTGTATTAGCAAAGATCGCCCTGATCTCACCCCTGAAAAGCTAGAGTTTGCTAGTGATATGTCAGGCTCACTTGCCGAAGTGATCAAGGGAGCCGATATGTTTGTTGGTCTGAGTGTGAAGGGAGCGCTCACGCCTGAAATGGTTAGAAGTATGGCTACTGCGCCGATTGTCTTTGCGATGGCAAATCCTAATCCTGAGATTCAGCCTGAACTTGTGGAAAACGATGTCGCCGTGATCGCCACAGGTCGCAGTGACTATGCTAACCAAATCAATAATGTGCTTGCTTTTCCAGGTATCTTTCGAGGTGCGCTCGATGCCAGAGTTACGCAAATCACAATGCAGATGAATCTGGGGGCGGCGATCGCGATCGCTTCTTTAGTCAGCAGCAGTGATCTCGCTCCTGACTTTATCATTCCTTCTGTTTTCGATCCCCGTGTTTGTCAAGCAGTTGCCGCCGCAGTCCAAGCCGTGGCACGTCAGCAAGGTATCGCTCACGCCTGAGCTAGAGAGAGCTTTGCTCTCTCTAGTGTTTTTCCATTTCAATAAATTCATCCACTAAGTTTAATAATTTTTCGATCGCCTCATTGAGATTTAGCGGTTTCACAAGAAATCCATGGGCAACACGATTTCTGATCTCGTTAAGGGCGATCGCTCTTTCAAACTGTTCGAGCGAAATCTCGGACTGAGTATACAGATGATTGATCATCAAAATCGTTGTCAAACGATCAATAGGAATTAAAGCTTGCCTTGCATGTCTTCGCATTAATATCTCTGCAAATATCCACAGAGACAAAAAAGCGGCTTCCCGTTCTCCAATCGAAATTAACTTAGCAATCCGTTCCTTACGATGCAAGATTTGCGATTGTGTTAAACGAATATCGCCAATATCTTCTTCAGCGATCGGCGTGGCATCTTCACCTGTAATTAGCAGAAATCGCCAGCCGCTATGTTTAGAGACAATTTTCGCGAGTTCTCTATAGCGCTCAATTGATAAATTCGTGGCGACATCTTCAATCTCAATGATAAATCCTTGAGTTTCGGATATTTTCACCACTAAATCTGGACAATATTGATCCAAATCAAAAGGCATTTGATCGATATGCGGTTGATCAATAACCTCATATCCTTGTAAGCGATAACATTCAGAAACTTTGTTTTTGAGCAAATTATTAGTACTTAATGCAGTGCTTTGCGCTAAAACCAAATCCAGATGTAAGTTTAAAAGTGCCGCAAAGCGGCACTTTTAAACTTACATAAAATCACGCGGATCAGTGATATGTCCTGTTAAAGCTGAAGCAGCAGCCGTAAAGGGAGACGCAAGATAAATTTGCGCTTGCTTGTTACCCATCCGACCAGGGAAATTGCGGTTGGTGGTGGACACACAAACTTCTGATTCATTGATTCGCCCAAAGGTATCTTGTGGACCGCCCAAACAACCAGCACAAGAAGGTGAAGCTGGCTCAATACAACCCGCTTGCAAGAAAATCTCGGAGAGCGTTAAGCCATCAATTTTCAAGCTAAACAGATCGTTATAAACCTTCTGTGTGGCAGGTACAAGGTAAGTTGGAACTTTGACCTGTCCACCTTTGATCAATTGGGCGGCGTGATAGAAGTCTTCAGTTTTACCACCTGTGCAGGAGCCGATATAAACACGATCTATCTTCACATCGCTGACTTCGCGGACAAGGGCGCGGTTATCAGGAGAGTGAGGTTTGGCGACCACAGGTTCTAGTTTGGAGACATCGTAATGCTTGACGTAATAGTACTCAGCATCGGCATCGGCATAGAGTGACTCAAAGGGCTTGTCGGTACGCGATCGCACATAGTCAAAAGTAGTTTGGTCAGGCGCAATCACGGCATTTTTACCGCCCGCCTCGATCGCCATATTGCAGAGAGTCATCCGCTCTTCCATCGTCATTTTGGCGATCGCCTCACCGCCGAGTTGTAGCGATCGATAGTTTGCGCCACTGACACTGATGTCACCAATCACTTGCAAGATCAAATCCTTAGCTAGCAAATAAGGCGGCATTTCGCCATCAAACACAAACTTCATCGAAGCAGGCACTTTTAGCAATAGCTTGCCAGTCCCCATCACAAAGGCTGCATCGGTATTGCCGATCCCTGTCGCAAATTGTCCAAATGCTCCTGCATTACAAGTATGAGAGTCAGTCCCAAATAGAACTTCACCAGGGCGAGTATGTCCTTCTTGAGCAAGGGCAATATGGCACACACCTTTGTAATCAGGATTAGCTTTAAAATCTGAAAGATCGGTGATGTCGTAAAAATATTTAATATCTTGCTCTTTAGCAAAATCTCGCAAAATGTCGATATTGCGATTAGCGCGGGCATCTTTCGTAAAAATGTAATGATCGGGGATCAAGACGATTTTCTCTTTGTCCCAAACCTTCGCATCATTTCCAAATTCACGCTTGAAAACCCCAATTGTGCCAGGTCCACAAACATCATGGGTCATCAGCAGGTCAGCATTCACCCAAATATTTTCCCCTGGGCTAACGTGGCTTTTGCCAGACGCTTTTGCCAAAATCTTTTCGGTGAGTGTCATTCCCATAGTTGTTGTGTCCCTGCGTAGATGTTAATTCCTACTGTCTTGTAGATTAAATTATAGTCTGAATAGTATTTTAGAAATTATAAAATAGTCGCGATCGCCACAGAAGAAGCAAGTTCAAGGAATATCTGATTTTGTGGTTATTTCTATGCGTTGGATTGTGAAAAGGAATAATGCTTGGGTTGAAAGATGCAAAAACCTTGTCAAAAATTTCCACAGAACTTTAGTCACAGGTAAAGAGACAAAAGCTTTACTTTTGTCTCTTTACCTCACAATCTGATATGAGATAATCCGTTACTTACCATAGGTTTGAATGCGAACTAGTCCAAGTGGGATATCTGCATTTAAATTTGCAAATTTTGCAGAAACAGGAATTAGATAGATCAAGCTTTTTTTGTTTCCATCAATTGACATTTCACGCATATAAAAGTTTAGGGTTGTGCCAGTAGCAATTGGTTGAGCAAAAGAGACTACAGCTTTGTTGCCCTGTGGCGTAACGGTTGCTTCTATAGAACGATTAAGTTGATCGACTACATTAATAGTCCCGCCAACCTTAACCCCTTCAGGTAAGTCAATAGTCACGCTCGAAAGGGTATGTCCTTGGATATGAACTTGAAAAAAATAGATGGGTGCTGATGCGCTCTTGTTATTGGGTATTGCTCCAGTTGCGTCAATGTGCGGTGCGGATAAGTTGGGCAAAGAAGGAGTTGCAAAAGTAGCCGACACAGATGCAAATGTTGCTGCTAATACTGTGCCAAGAAACATTAACTTTTTCATGATTGATTCTTTATTCAAATGCTTACATCTCAACTATTACAGAACAGAATGAAATAGAGATGAAATGAAAAATATAACACTACATATTTAGCAATGGTAGCGAAGTTGAGCGATCAGTAAAGAATCTGTTTCGACCTTATAAACAATGCGATGCTCATCATTGGTTCGCCTTGACCAATAGCCAGAAAATCCATGTTTTAGAGGTTCTGGTTTTCCAATTCCTTCATAGGGAGTACGTTGAATTTCTTTAATTAGAATATTGATGCGTTTGAGGATTTTTTGGTCGGTGCATTGCCAGTATAGATAATCTTCCCCTGCATCATCTGCAAAGATGATTTTCATTCGCTTAGTTCCCGTTCTTTACCGCCGCCCGATTCTAACTCAGCGATCGCCTTAATTAATCGTTGAGCATTTTTAGGACTACGCATTCCCCTCTGATGCTAAAGGAATCTTAATAGTGAATGTACTCCCTTCTCTAAGCTCACTCTTAGCTTGAATATCACCATGATGAGATTTAGCGATCGCCATGGCGATCGCCAACCCTAAACCTGATCCACCTTTTTTGCGAGAGCGATCGCTACTTACTCGATAGAAACGATCAAAAATGTTGGGTAAGTCGCTGGAACTTATACCAATTCCATTATCTTGAATTTGCATAATCGCATGGTGATCGATTTGCTCAAGAGATACTTTAACTTTGCCATGCTCAGGAGTGTAGTGAATCGCATTGATTAGAACATTCAGAATCAGTCGATAGATTTGATCTTCGTTACCATTGACATAAATTGCAGATACATTAGCAACTTTCAGTTTTAGATCGATATCTGACTGGATGGCAAGTGCCGAAACTTCTTCCACTAAATCACTAACAATTTCATTCAAACAACAAGCCTGCTTTTGTAAACTAATTAGTTGTAAGTCCATCCGTGAAAGCAGAAGTAAATCTTGAACCAGTTCTGAAAGCCGCACCGTTTGGCGATTGATTGTTTGTAAAGTATCTCTGGACTCTACTTCTGAAATGACATCACTACTAAGAGTAGATTCGACTGTAGCTCGAATTGCTGCAAGTGGAGTCCGCAGTTCATGGGCAGCATCAGCCGTAAATCGCTGGATTTGACGATAAGAGAAATAAACTGGTTTCATCGCGATACCTGCTAAACACCAACTGGCGATGCTAACAATCAGAAAGGCGATCGGTAAGCTCACAATCAATATCAATTTTGATTGTTCGAGATGATGTTCATAGTCAGCTAGCGATCGCCCTACTTGCAGATATCCCCATGACTTTCCATTATTATTTTTAAGTAAAAGTGAGATTTGATGATAGCGATTTCCCTCTCGATCCTTAATAGTTTGCCAAGCATTTGGTTCAGTTCGAGGGATAACTCCAATGGGTGGTTTTCCGACTGTTGCCATCAAGGTTCCCGAACGAGTCAGAAATAATGCATAAAAGCTATCTTGTTGAATCGCTCCCAGAATATGCCTTACAGAAGATTCTTGCTCGCATTTCTCGCCAATAATACAAAGATTAGGAAGAATTTGTTGTACGCTTGGATCGATGCGATCGCTCTGTTGTAGTAGAGGTTCTAAACTATCATGCAATGTCCCAGCGACAGACTCTAACTCGCGATCAACCGCTTGCCAATGGGCATGAGCCATCACCTGATAAATACCGACTCCTGATAGAGTCAAAATGATTCCCATCACTCCTGCATACCAACCTGAAAGATGTAAACGCGCTCCCAAAAAGATTTTATTATGATTCATGAATTCAAGCGATATCCCAATCCATAAATTGTCTCAATCCCGATATCACAACTATATTCTGCTAATTTTTTTCTCAATAGACGAATCTGGGCGGCTACGACATTACTAACAGGTTCAGATTGAAATTCCCATAGCCGATTCATAATCTGGTCACGCGTCAAAATCTGATTTGGATGCTGCATAAAGTATTCTAATAATTGGAATTCTTTAGTTGTCAGCATGAGGCTCTCAGCGATCGCACTTTGATTAGCGATCGCAATTGTTGACTTCCCATAATCAAGCATCAAATTTCCCATCTGCAAGATTTGCGGCTGAACTTGAGTCGGTCTCCGTAACAATGCTCTCAACCGCGCCATTAGTTCCACCATTCCAAACGGCTTAACAAGATAATCATCCGCCCCTGAATCCAAACCTATCACCCGATCTTCAAGCTGATCTTTCGCTGTCAACATTAACACTGGCAATGAATGATCCTGCGATCTCAAGCGCTTACATATTTCCAACCCTGACAAACTTGGCAACATCCAATCGACAATTGCCAACACATAATCTACTTCAGGACTTGTAAGATAGCTCCATGCTTCTGCACCATCCTGTACCCAATCGACAATATATTTTTCTTGCTTCAAGCTCCGTTGTAGAGCCTTACCAATATCCTCTTCATCTTCAACTAGCAAAATTCTCATATGATTTTTAATCTTTTCGCTGTACTACTTAAATTCTCAATAGATAAAATCTAATCGCATCCTGCCACTCATCTAAATATGGCTCTTTCTGCCAACTCAGGATCGTGAGAAAATACAGCTCCAACTTCTAGAGATAGCATCACTAACATATATTGACCACATTAAACCATCTTTGCATAACGACAGCGAACTAACGGACAGATGCTCCTTCAATATATCGCAACGCGCCAAGCAAACTCCTGAAACCTTGAAGCAGGTTGTTCTAGCATAGTTTATTTACAAAAACAAAAAAACAGTCCTCGCAAAGCGAGGACTGTTTTTTTACTGCGTTTAGTTTCCTAAAAAGTTTTTGACAGAATCAATAGCTTCATCGACTTTGTTACCAGCTTTTTCAGGTAAGTCTTTGGCTCTATTTTTAACTTCATCGGTGCGATCGCTTGCCATTTCTTTAGCTTTATCGACACCATCACCAATTTTGCTTTTAGCATCTTTAGCAACGTCTTTCGCTTTGTCCATATTTTCCTTAGTGCCTTCCTTGACGTTCTTAGCTAATTCCTTAGCGCGATTTCCTGCTTGTTTGGCAAGGTCTTTGGAGGTATCGGCAACCTTATCAATCACCTTATCTGTTTTGCCATCGCGGATATCTCGACTGATCTCTTTGGCGACACCTGCCGCTTTGTCGATCGACATGTCTGTCTTGACACCTTGAGTTATCTCGTTAACTTTATTGCCGAACAGTCCAGCCACAGGAGATGCGATCGCCTCAGAACTAAAAAAAGACACTTGCAATAATAAAACTAATGCAAATCCAAAAACCGATAGAAAACAGTTTTTAATACCATTTTGTACCTTAACTCTAATCGCATTAACCATAATGCTAAAAGAATTGTCACTTGTGGTCTCATTTAAAACTTTAGCCATCATATTTCACCTAACATTCTACATGTAATTCTATTGACAAAATCAAACATAACAACCTGATGTTTGATTTCATGTTTGAGCAATGTATAAATTGAATGACTTGTACTAAAACAAAATAAAACTTGATGATAATCTTTTCGCATATCTTCTTTCATATATTTGCTTATATAACAATCCTGAATCATTTATATTTTTCTAGGTTTGTCAAAGAGTCACCTCTTGGGTGTGCTTTTCTATAAACTATTTAGGATTGCTAAGTATCTATATTTTATCTATATTTTTACTGTAACGATTTAAATTGTTTTAGTCCATCTTATACAATCCATTCAAGTTTCAACTTTTGCTTATACATGATTTCTAACATCAGGGTGTGATGATATTTTTTGTAAATCCAATTTCTTATTTCCAATTTTTTATTAATGATGTGCTTGTTAATGCTTATTAATAGAGTTAATAGAGGCTATTCATTAATATTAAGTAAGAATTAAGCAAGATTTACATTCACACAAAGAATTGAGTGCCAAATCATGTTTTTTCACAAAAAAGATCCGATCCATACAGTGCAAGTTGATAATGCTGACCCTCGTTTTGCTCAACTGTTACTAGAACAATTTGGTGGTGCAACTGGTGAATTGTCCGCCGCTTTACAGTATTGGGTGCAATCATTTCATCAAGATGATCCAAGCATCAAAGATATGTTGCAAGACATAGCAATTGAAGAATTTGGACATTTAGAAATGGTAGGCAAGTTGATTGAGATTCATACTAAAGATGTGGATCAAACGGATGCTTATAAAAGCACTCTTTTTGCAGTGAGAGGTATGGGCCCTCATTTTCTGGACAGTCAAGGCTGTGCTTGGACTGCTAACTATATCCAAGAAGGTGGTGATGTAGTACGCGACCTCAGAGCTAATATTGCGGCAGAGGCAGGCGCTCGTCAAACCTATGAAGCTCTGATTAAACTTGCAACTGATGAAGGTACCAAAAAGACATTGCAGCATCTACTGACGAGAGAGATTTCTCACACTGAGATGTTTATGAAGGCGTTGGATTCTCTGGGCAAACTAACTGATCCTTTCTTTGGGAATATTCCACCCGATGAAACCGTGAATTTGTATTACAATCTATCGACTAATGGTGATGGCAAAGACGAAAGAGGTCCTTGGAATTCAGAACCTGACTTTGAGTATATTGCTGATCCTTTGAGTAATCTCTCTAAGAAAACTAAGGGCTAAATATCAGTGGGTATTGAGTTGTATTAGGATTCTTAAACTGATCTTAAACTTGTTTGTAATCAATCAAGTTAATCATGAAATCAAACATGACTATGTCAAGTTATTAACTATGCTATGTACAAACCTTTGTTATTAGAACTTAATATCTTGTTGAAGTCTTTGCATTACAAAAGCATTGCAAAAAAATTTAACAAGATACTAGGTTTTTTTTAAGTAAGTAGGAATAAATTGAAATATGACATCAGCCCTAATTTCTAAAATATCAATTAAGGCAACAACAAATAATTTATTGCCTATTGTGCAAATATCTAGTTATGAAAAAGCCGAACAACAATTTGCTTGGCTGCTCACCCTAGAGAATTTAGACGAACAGGTAAAAAAACAACCTGATCTAATTAAAGGTTTTGAAAAATTTCTCTCTTTAGCTCTAATTGAAGCCTATACAGAAAGCTTAAATTCAGAACAAGCAAACTGGTTTTTGCAGCGATCGCTATATAGAATAAATCGGCTCAATTTGTTTTGGTATGACTCTTTACAGCTATATACAAATGAGCGCTCCAATTATATAAAAGAAGTCCGCGATCGCATTGAGTCAGTCTGGCAAGCATGGGAGTTGACCCAAGTGGATGTTCAAAAAATCCCGCTATCAGAGGTCAAACATGCTTTGCAAGAACGGGCTGAGGTCGATTTAAATCCGCCGATATCTGCGCCAAAGCGTTATCTGCGAGAGGATATGACCTTAATGGGATATCGCTTATTATTAGTGATCGCCTCTTTAGATGGATTAGTCGAAGCTAGTCGTCTTTCTAGAATTTTGGGTGGTGCTAGTAACGAAATTCAGGCAACTCTGATGCGCGTATTGCTCGAAGAATATGGCAACGGTCGGCTGTCACGAAAGCATTCTACTTTCTTTGCTCAGATGATGGCGGAATTAGGTTTGGAAACTGAACCAGAAGCTTATCTTAATCTTGTGCCGTGGGAAGTTTTAGCAAGTATCAATCACAACTTCTTGCTAACTGAGCGCAAACGACATTTTCTCCGCTACAACGGTGGACTCACCTATTTTGAGATTGCAGGACCATCAATTTATACCGACTACTTGGAGGCAGCGAAACGAATGAGACTTTCAGATGCGGCTATGGGCTATTGGGAGTTGCATATTCGAGAAGATGAACGTCATGGGCAATGGATGTTAACAGATGTTGCTCTACCCTTAGCGGATATGTATCCCGATCATGCTTGGGAATTAGTACTCGGCTATGACCAAGAAAAATTTATGGGCGATCGGGCGGCAACGGCAGTCATGACGCTAATTCAACATTCTACTTTTAAATAATAGGCTTCCCAATCAAAAATTAATCTAGAGAAAAATCTATGATCGTAAATCTGACTAAAGACGGATGGGAAGTAATTTATCAGCGTGCTCATGCCTTGTTAGCGGCTCAACTAGGTGGTCAATGGCAACGCTCTAATGCGCCAGTTCGTCTATACGAGATTATCGCAGCGATCTCGCAGCATGATGATCTCGAAAAAGAGTGGACTGACAATCACTTAACTAAAAGTGGCGCTCCCCTAGACTTCACTCTGTCCCAAACACCTCCAGAAGTATCTCTAGAGAAGCTAAAAAAGCACCTTGAAAATTTTTGCTATCGCGGTCGATGGGTAACTATGTTAATTTCTATGCACATTTGTTTTCTCCATCAAAATAGAAAAGAAGTCTCTGATAATTGGCATGATTTTTTAGAAACCCAAGTAAAAGACCAACAGCAGTGGCAAAAGGAGCTAGGAATATCTCAAGAAGAAGCAGAACGCGCCTATCAGTTTATGCAATGGTGCGATCGCCTGTCATTAATTTTGGTACAAAGACAAGTGCCAGAAGACGGGAGAGCCTTAGAGATTACCAGTGGTATCTGCCAACAGCGTTACGATCTGCGCTGTTTGGAGAATAAACATTTAAATGTGGAACCTTGGCCATTTGAGGATAGTGAGTTTACTGTAAATGTGGAATGCTGCCATTTGTCAGACCTTAAGTATGATGACAATCAAGCTTTGATCAAGGCTCTTAAGCAAGCGCCGATCACAAATCTAGAATGGACATTTGCTAAAAAATAAGGCACTACTGAAAACCGCTATAACAACAAATATGGAGAATTCTATGAATAGAGCTTTATTGCGTTCTAAAGCGATAGTTAAAAACTACACATCCAAACATGTATCCGAGCATGTACCTCAAGAGATATTTTTCTGTCCTGAAGAATCATTATTCTATTCTCAATGTCTAGAAAGAATGGTTTTGAACACCTGCGAGGATTGCAATTCCATTGTGGAGTTTGGCGCAGGAGACGGTAGTCCAGTGATTAATAGTCTCCTCAAGAGTCAATTTAACGGGTTAATTCAAGGCTATGAGTTAAACTCTAAATCTTGTGAAGTGGCTCAGTTTTGGATTGACCGCTATAAGCTCAGCCACAAGTATGTTGTGCATAACTCTTGCTTTTTTCAAAGAGATTGGCAATCCGCAGGTAATTATTTGATATCCAACCCTCCTTATCTGCCCGCCATCAACCATGATCTATATATGCCTGCTTTGCATGGCGGAATTGATGGAGCATCGATAACTAAGCAACTCATGGGTATGGATTGCCAAAGTGCGATGTTAATGATTTCCGCATATTCTGATCCAGTCGGCACAATTGAGTATGCGATCGCCCAAGGCTATCAAGTAGAAGATTTTATGACTTCACCAATGACTTTTGGATATTACAGTTCTGAGCCTAAAGTAAGACAGAGAATAACTGACCTACATAAGTATGGCAAAGCTTTCTATTCTGAAAACATATATGTGCTGGCGGGTGTTCTCTTTAAGAAACATAGTTCAAAACCAGACCTCTCAGCAGAATTGATCAAGATCATGATGGCTTTGTGAATGTATATATCTATCTATTTCTTACTTCACAATTAACATTTGTGAAGTAACTATACAAAACATACATATTTATGCATTCTGCAACCTTATATCCATCATGGATATGTAATTCTATTAAGAAGTCGTAAGACGAATCAAAACTTTAAAATTTGGCAACCTCTGGAGCAATTAGTATGCAAACTAACACACCACAAGCAGATACCGTTGAAGGAATGACTCGCAATGCTTGGATTTCGGGATTTACTCCTCAAGCAGAGCTTTGGAATGGTCGTCTTGCCATGATCGGCTTTGTATCAGCGATCGTCATTGAATTGTTTACCCATAAAGGTGTTCTACACTTTTGGGGCATAATCTCATCAGGTGTAACTCCAGTTTTATAAACTGGTTTTATAAACTGGTTTCATCGTAAAAAAAATCACAAAAATGAGGGGGATATTCCTCCTCAAAATGCTGCATTAATTTGAGGTTAATCATTTCAAGCCTCTATCAATGAGACTACCTATGAATTTACCTTCAGAAAATTCCGTTCCTTCGATTCAGCCCGTATTTGATGACTCGAAAATTGGTGTGACTGGAGTGGCGATCGCTTTATTAGTTATTTCTCTTTGGGCGATCAATTTAAGTTTTTTATTAACTAGTATAAATGTAGCTGATACTCCTTTAAGTTGGCAGATATTAGCTGTATTAAGCCAAACATTCCTTTATACAGGGCTTTTTATCACCGCTCACGATGCTATGCATGGAGCGGTTTTTGCCAAACATCCTCAAATTAATTACTTGATTGGCTCTCTATCTTTGTTGTTGTATGGATTCTTCTCATACAATCAACTATTAACAAAGCATTTACAACATCATCATTCCCCTGCTACTGATGCCGATCCTGACTTTCATGACGGTAGTCATAAGAATTTGATTGCATGGTACATCCATTTTATGCAGGGATATTGGAGTTGGAGGCGATTAGGATATTTGATTTTGGCTTATCACAGTATGCATATTTTTCTGCACATTGCTTATGCTAATTTAGTATCGTTTTGGGTAATTCCTGCGATTCTAAGTTCTCTGCAACTTTTCTATTTTGGAATTTTTATTCCTCATCGTGAACCCATTGGGGGATACCAAACACTCTCTTCTCGAACTTCTTCTTCTCGAACACAGAGTGTTTATCGACCTCTATTTTGGTCATTTCTCACTTGCTATCATTTTGGTTATCATCAAGAACATCATATGTATCCCAATGCACCTTGGTGGAAGCTACCAATGATTATTAAGCGCTGTATCTATCTTTAGAAAGATTTTCTTACCATTACAATTTATTTCGTAATCAATCAACTCATTCAATAAATCAATCATTGATTTGAGATAGTAGTTTTTAGGAAATATTTTCCAATTCTTACTTCCCAATTCAATTCTCAATTGAACAACTTAGATGGAGATTTTATGAAATTCGTACAACTTTTCACACGCTTATTAGCCATTGTCTACATCTGCGGGTTAATGATATTTGCTAATGTTAATCCTGCGATCGCGGCTCAGGATCAGAACAACAACAAAATCATTGATCAATTGCCGATGCCAAACATTCAGAAGAAAGCCCAAGATATCACTAAGCGTAGCCCTTACGATACTAATTTAGAATACGCCAATGAAAGTACATCTAATCAAGGGCTAAATGAAATTCAAGGAACAGCCGATTTTGACAAGATGAAACGCGCTCCTAATGAAGTCGCTCCACCGATTGTAAGTGATACTAAGAAAGCTTTGGACAAAGTTGGAGACAAGTTGAATTCTGCTAAAGATGACACCAAAAATACGGTTGGTTCCGCTTTAGACAAAGCTGGCGATGTGGGTAACTATGTCAAAGACAAAGCAGGAGATGTCGTTAACTCGATTACCGATAAAGCGGAAGACACTGTTAAATCTATTACCGACAAGGTTCGCTCCTAATTGATTAATGTTTAAGATTAATTAATGTTTAAGAAAAGCAGCCTTTTACACTGCTTTTCTTAATTTCCAAAACAAGCAAAATTATAAACAGAACAAACAAATGAGTAGTTTAATTGCGGTTGGTTTTAAAGATGAGTTCACAGCTGATGATGTCGTGCAGAAGCTGCGAAAGCTGCAACAAGAGCATTTAATTGATCTAGAGGATGCGGCGATCGTAATCCGCAATAAAGATGGAAAAGTACGGATCAAACAAACTCAAGAACTTACTACTTCAGGAGCCTTAAGTGGAGGGTTCTGGGGTCTTCTATTTGGTTTTATTTTCTTTAATCCTCTCTTAGGCTGGGCAGTTGGCGCAGTCGCTGGCGGCATCTCTGGCGCATTGACAGATATTGGTATTGATGACAACTTCATTCGCGAAGTGGGCAGCACTATCGAGCCTAGCACTTCTGCTCTTTTTGTATTAGTCAGAAGAGCTACTCCCGATAAAGTACTAGAAGAACTTGGTAAATTTGAAGGTAAAGTCCTTAAAACTTCTTTATCCAAAGAGGATGAAGCTAAACTCCAAACTGTTCTGACTAAAGCATAACGTGGCTCAAGTTTTCACTGTTTGAATATCTATATTGAGAGAGACTTCTGAGCTATAAGATATCGAGAGGAAACTTGATTGTATTGGCAGGTGCAGGTGGTACAGCGATCTCCTTAGGTGGTCAATTTGCAAATAATTCGGCTCTAGTATATTTTCATGGTGGCGGCTGGGTGATTGCTAATCTCGATACTTATGATTCGTCATGCATCACCTTTAAGAGCCGAAAACTTACGTGGTCTCCCCCCTGCAACCGTAATCACCGCTGACATTGACCCTTTGAGAAGTGAAGGTCAAGCTTATGCACAGCGCCTCAAAAATGATGGCGTAGTTGTTAAGTCCACCAACTATACCAATGTTACCCATGAATTTTTTGGCATGGGCGCAGTAGTTGATAAGGCAAAACAAGCAGTAGGCGAAGCAGCCGCAGGACTACGTTCTGGGTTTGGGCGATCGCTCTAACACAACCATCAAAAAATATAATTAACGCTATGACAAATCTATCTGGAAAACACACCTCCTTTTGGATTGACTCCACTCCCACAACCAGTTATCCATCTCTGGATAATCGAGTTACTGTAGATGTGGCGATCATTGGTGGTGGCATTGTGGGACTGACAGCAGCCACACTGCTTAAAAAAGCAGGCAAAACTGTCGCCGTGATTGAGTCTAGACAAGTTGCCGCAGGTGTCAGTGGTCATACGACAGCTAAAGTCACAGCTTTACACCAACTGATCTACGCTGATTTAATCAAACAAATTGGAGAGCAAAAAGCACGACTCTATGCAGAATCAAATCTAGCTGGAGTTGAGCAAGTTGCGGCTTTGGTTGCTGAAGAGCAAATTGATTGTGATTTTAGCCGCCAAAGCTCTTATACTTTTGCCGAACCAGCGAGTGAGCTTGATAAAGTTCAAGATGAAGTTAAAGCGGCTCTTAAGCTAGGACTTCCCGCTTCGTTTGTGACAGAAACATCGTTGCCCTTTGCGATCGCTGGAGCGATCAAACTCGATAACCAAGCTCAGTTTCATGTTCGCAAATATTTGCTTCATCTTGCTAAAAATATTACTGGCGATGGCAGCTATTTATTTGAGAACACCAGAGTTCAGAAAGTTGATGAAGGTAATTCCTGTTATGTTGTTACTGATCTGGGCGTAATTGCTGCCCATGATGTAATTGTGGCAACGAATCTACCGATTCTAAACCTCGGACTTTTCTTCGCCAAAACCTATCCCGAACGTTCCTACATTGTGGGTGCAAAAATTGATTCCTCCAACGCTCCCGTGGGAATGTATATCGGCAGTGGTGAATCTTCACATTCGATTCGCACTACCCCCTATGAGGATGGGCTACTCCTGCTAGTTGGTGGTGAAGGACATAAGGTTGGTACAGTCACTAATACGGAAGAGTGTTATCAAAAACTAGAATCTTATGCTCGCGATCGCTTTGGCATTGATACATTTGCCTACCGATGGTCAAACCAAGACATGGTGTCATTTGACAAGCTTCCCTATATTGGCAACTTAACTCCTTTTAACAAGCACATCTATGTGGCTACAGGATTTAGTCTCTGGGGCATGTCGAAGGGAACCATGTCTGGGATGATTCTCTCCGACTTAATTCTCGGAAAAGATAATCCCTATAAAGAGTTGTATGACTCTCTTCGAGCGACTCCATTTGCAACAGTGGAATCGGTTAAACAAGAAGTAGATGTTACAGTTCACTGGATCGGCGATCGCTTCAAAGGTTTATTGTCTTCTTCCTTTAGCGAAGTTGCTAAGGGCGAAGGCAAACTACTGACCATCGACAATGAGAAGGTCGCCGCCTATCGAGATGAGCATGGAGATGTTCATGCTGTTTCAGCAGTATGCACCCATCTGGCTTGTATCGTGAGTTGGAACAGTGGAGAAAAAAGTTGGGATTGTCCTTGCCACGGCGCAAGGTTTAGCTGCGATGGCAAAGTGATTCAAGGTCCTGCTGTCAAGGACTTGGAGCAAGTTGTTCATTAAAGCTGTATTCAACCAACGTTTTTAAACTTTCACCCAAAATCAATCTATTTTTGGTAGTGCTAAAGAGATCAGAATTTTAGAGATTAGGATAGGCGCCGCCTATCCTAATCTCTAGATTACTATTCCACTTTTATATTTATTATATTTAGGAGTCAAAAAAATGCAAAAGTATATCTGTAAAACCTGTGGGTATGTCTACGATCCAGCAGTTGGCGATCCAGACTCAGGTATTGAACCTGGTATTCCCTTTGGATCTTTGCCAGATGATTGGGTTTGTCCCAAATGTGGAACCCCAAAGGCTGACTTTGAGCCAGAAGATGCACCAGCAACCGATGTCCCCTTAACGGAACCAGTTAAATAGTTGCAGGTTTATTGCCTCAGAAAGAACCATTTATAAATGGTCTTTTCTGAGGCAATAAGTCTTAGGCAATGAGTAAATCTTTAGCCTGAAAGCCCAGAGCAATCCAATAACTAAATATATGTCTATTTTCCCCTTAGCTCCACTAATTGTCTTGCTGTTAGGATTACTTTCTACAGCATTGCTTGGGTTCGGCTTTTATTTTGTAATTGGTTGGTTTCTGGGTTCGATTACAGTTGTCGCGTTGCTTGTCTTAGGTATTGTCATGTTAGTTTTTAGCCTATTAGGACGCTTTGTGATCCTATGGCTGCTAGCTAGTCCCGCCGAGAATGAACCAACACCTTCCCGTTCCAGAGAAGTTAAACAAATTCATCGACCTGATGGAACAGATATTCACGTTGAATTCTTTGGGAATCAAGATGCTCCACCGATCATTTTTACCCACGGATGGAGTTGTAATAGTACGCATTGGTACTATATCAAACAAGCTTTAGAAAATGAATTTCGATTAATCCTCTGGGATGTGCCAGGGACAGGCAAATCTGGACAAGTCCCTGATAATGACTATAGTATGAAGAACTTAGCCACCGACCTTGAAGCTGTCCTTGATTTAGCAGGAGATAAACCAGCGATTATCTTTGGACATAGTATGGGTGGCATGATTTTATTAACATTCTGTGGTTTATTTCCCCAACATTTAGGAACGCGCGTGGCTGGTATTGGTTTAGTTAATACCACTTTTACTAATCCAGTACATACTGCTCCTTTCACAAATATCTTGCGGGGTTTACAAAAGCCCTTATTAGAACCAATACTTTACCTAATGATTGGTCTATCGCCGATTATTTGGGTGCAAACATGGTTGAGCTACTTTAATGGAACTGCACATATTTCTGGAAGATTTTCTTCTTTTGCAGGTCGTCCGACTAGGGGACAGTTAGACTATGTAATTAATCGCTCCGCACGAGTTTCACCCTCAGTTTTAGGGCGACAGATGTTAGGGATGATGCATTACGATGCAACTGAGGTTCTCAATCAGATTCAGATACCAACCTTGATAATTTCCGCGAATAAAGATGGGGCTACAGTTGTTGAAGCGAGTCACTACATGCACAAACAGATAAAAAATTCGGAATTAGTGGTTCTCGCGCCTTCGGGACATATGAGTATGATGGAACAACACCAAGAATTTGTTGAGGCGGTCGCCAATTTTGTGCGCCGAGTAATTTAATGGAAAATACGTTATTTAATAAAATATTTCGCGATCGCGAAGGTAAGATTGTTCTCGTACAGATGCCGAACTTACCTATCATTGTCTGGATTGTAGTTAGTTTGTTAAAGCTATTTTTTACAACAGGTAAAATTTCTACAGGATTAGAAATAATCGCTTTTGGCTCTTTGTTTACTTGGGGTTGGGGAGAGTTATTGCAAGGAGTTAATTACTTTCGGAGAGCATTAGGGCTGTTGGTGCTCGTTAGTTTAATTACATCAAAAATTTAGTAACACACAAAACAAAAAACGAGATTTTATTAGCGCGGGAAAAGTGACATGGATAATGAAATTAAAGCTAGTGCAAATAAAGCTAGTGCAAATACAGTGGATGACTCAGTAAGTACCAAAACAATTCCTCTTAAAAATGTACTCGATCAAAGTGAAGAAATCAAGGAAAATATGGAGGCGGCGGCAGAGCAACTTGGTTCGGTGAATGCAGTCCTCACAAATGATGGTAAAGTCACCCCTCCATTTCCAACTATCGAACAGGTGATTGCTCAGAACGAAGAAGCTGAGAAAAAGGTGGTCAAAGCAGCAGAAGATTTGCATCAGGTTAATAACGAACTCACTAAGCAAGTGACTGAGAGAATCGACATCGAATCTGAACTGAGGCAGACGAAGCAAGATTTATTTAAGGTGCGTACTGATTTATCGAAATCCCAAGCAAAAGAGAAAGATGCACTATATATCGCACTTCATGATCCATTAACGGGGCTTCCGAACCGTTTGCTATTAGAACAGCGTCTTGAGCATGGATTGATTCAATCAAAACGACATGGTTGGAAACTTGCGCTTATGTTCATTGATTTAGATAAATTTAAGAACATTAATGATTCTTATGGTCATGACATTGGCGATCAAGTGTTGCTTACTGTGGCAAAGCGGTTACAAGATTTTGTGCGCGGTGAAGATATCATGAGTCGATGGGGAGGCGACGAGTTTAGCTGCGTCCTATTAGACATCAAGCTAGAAGATGAAGTAATTAACCTTGCCAAAAAGATGGTGGCTCGCATTTCTGAAGACTGTGATTTTGATGGCACTATTGTCTCTGTAAGTGCCACTATTGGGATTGCCATATGTCCTAGAGATGGAGAAACGGCTGATATTCTTTTTAAAAAAGTTGATAGAGCTATGTATAGATCAAAAGGAACAAGCGAGAACGTGATGCTGTTTGATGAATCCATTTTAGATGCTCCTGATATGGAATAGCTGACTAGAAATAGAGCCAAATTTATGCGCTTTTTCAGAGCGCTTATTCTGCGTCTAAACACGCGATCGCTGGTTTTCTAGATTCCCTGAGAGTGGAGCTACAGCATGAAGGCGTTCCTATTAGCGTCACTAATGTTATGCCTTCTGTAATCAACACGCCCTTTTATGAACAAAGGTTTAACGATGAAAACAGGACAAACCCATGTTCATCGGTACTTACGTCCTTTACTGGAACACGTTCAAAATGGCAAAATCGATCCATCTTTTGTGATTACAGAAAACACACGAGAGATTGAAAGCTCAGTGTCTTCAGACCTGAGATGAAAATCGGACGAGCGAATTTATTCGCTTTCTTCTTTTAGATTATGCCACGAC
>JANXUJ010000041.1 GCA_025356295.1 Cyanobacteriota bacterium | reverse complement strand
GGGTAATGGAACTGAAATTGGTGGCGCGTCAGGTTGGGGTGTTTCGCATTTATGCGTCAGAGGATGGGCGCGATCTGTTTCTGGACTCGAAGCTTACGGATTCGCTCTGGGAGTTGCTTCATGCCAATATCCCGATTGAGTTCTATTATCGTTTCTCTTTCGAGAAGGGTAAAATTAAGATCACGAGTCTGGCTCTACTGCCTGGGGATAAGCAGGTGCATTTCTTGATTGAGTGGTTGGGCTGTTTTTTAACTTGAGAATTAGTCCCATTGACAAAAAATCAAGGTGATGTTTTAACTGTAATTTCGATTTTGCTACTTATTCCCACCTTGTTCTTACATCTTCTACATTCTGAATTGAAGTTTGCAATTGCTTAATTAGCTTTAAACTTTCTACAGATTTTTCCATGTCTACATTTAATTCTAAGGCACACATAGGGCATACAAGTAGCAGCAGGCAAAGTAGCTAATTTTAGAACTCCCGATGGCACAGTTCTCGATTTGTTTTGGGAACCAGAACTTACGCCGCCCGATCTCGATCCGCAGAGGCAATTTACACGAGCTAATCATCTAGCCTTTGATATTGCTCCTGAATTGTTTGAGCAAGCGGTGGCAGTATTGCGATCGCATCAAGTCCAAATTGAGGGTGAGCCTGTTACTCGTCCCACTGGTAGAGGCATTTATTTTTATGACCCCGATGGATTTCTGATTGAAATACGCTGCGATCCTAGTTGACCAGTCCGAATCGCTACTCATGATGACAGCGATCGCACCCAGTCTTAACCCTAGCTTGCTAGAATAAGATCGTTGTACAAATATCAAAGATGTTTGCTCTAGTTGACTGTAATTGTTTCTACATTAGCTGTGAGCGTGTGTTTGACCCTTCGCTTGAGGGTAAACCTGTGGTTGTGCTGTCGAATAATGATGGTTGTATTGTGGCGCGATCGCCTGAAGCAAAAGCACTAGGTATTCCGATGGATGCGCCTTACCACAAATATAAAGCTGTACTATGGGATTAGTATCGCTTTCTATAAAGGTTGGGACTGCGATCTCGAATCTATGCTCCTGTGATCTTAAGGGTGAGTAAATGCGATCAAGATCACAAAGGATGTTCGTCTATTTTGTTTTTAGCGATCGCGAATTGGGATTTGGACTTCTCGCCGTTTTAATGGTGCGGGTGTAAAAGGCGAGTCATAGAGAAATTCTCTTGGTTCTCCTGCTATTTCATATTCAGGATGGCTGTCTAACCACTCCTTTAACTTCGCAACATCCTCTTGATATCTGTCATAGCCATATGCACCCTGCACACCCAAACTTACAACCAACATCGGTGCATGATCTTCGACTTGAATATCTTGAGATATTTGCGAGGGACTGATGGAATTATTATTGTACAAAAAAGAAACTTTGGCTTTTCCTTGTTGAAGCGGTTGATCGATTGTCGAGATGGGATACCTTGCTTCCACAGGAGCCGTCATGGAAATATTGTTGTTGCTGATGTGCTGAAATAGTGGGTTAAAGGAGGTGCTAGTAGCTTGACTGAGATTGCCTTCGTAAGTGTATGTGCCAGAACGATAGGCAGGATATTGCTTGACTTCGATTTTTCCGTGAGATGTGGGCGACGGGAATCCGACGGGTAGGGGAGCAGACATAGCTTTAGTTACTGCAAAAATAGTGATAGGGATTGCGATCACGCCAAGGATGATGAGTAAATTAGAAAGTTTCATAACTCAATTATAGTGACTCTGCCTAAGCGAAAAATCATCTGAGATAGCGATCGCTTTAATTGTCTTGTTGCCATTGCTCATAGGAAATGCGCGGGAGGTCAAACTTATCGGTTGTCCGACAATAGTAGGCAGGTGAACCCATTCTGCCAATGGGTTCAAATCCATCTATATGGTAGCGATCGCCAATTATGCTGTCATCCACATGAAACATCACGACTTCACCGATGATTAGGTTGTATGCTCCTAATGGCTGTTGACTATGCAGTACACATTCTAAACTTGCCTTCGCTTCGGCGATGCGGGGTACTTTGACTCGTTTCGATGCGGCTGCATTAAGTCCAACGGCAGTGAGTTCGCTCTCTTCAGATGGGAAGTTGGCGGCGGAGATATTCATCGCGCTCAATAAATCTTCTGTGACGAGATTAACGACGAATTCTCGATTAGCGATAATATTGGCGGCGGTATCTTTGGGGCTACCATCGTCTTTGTTGCCTATGCTGATGACGAGATATAGGGGATTGCTACCGATCGCGTTAAAGAAACTGAAGGGGGCAAGGTTGATCACTCCTTCGCTATTTTGAGTAGTTACCCATGCAATCGGGCGCGGGACTACCAGATTGGTTAATAGTTTGTAGTTATCTTGGGAGGATGTTGTGCTGGGATCAATATGCATAGTGAATTTTTGGTTCTCTGGTTGTAGCAAGGGCGATCGCTTTTGTAACGTGCATTGGCAAGATGCAAAACTGTCTCATGGTAGCTCATACAATTTTGGCTTGTGAGTCAATATTTTGTTGCTGTGCTTGAGAGCGATGCTGCCAAGCCTGCTCAAATTGTTGGATATCAAATTCGCTCAAATTGGCAAACTCAATTTCCTGTCCCTTGAACTGCAAGATAATTTGGCGATCGCCTCGTAAACTCTCAACGGTCAGAATATCTCCGCTTCGTTGAATACCGTAAGAATTCTTGCCCGTTTCTCCAAAACTATCAGCCCCTAGCTCATTGAGGAGTTGATGGCAGATTGCGGCGACCAGATGAGCCTTATCCATGCCTTCATGTTCTGGGGTGACTGAGATTTTATTTTCAAGCACATTCTCAGGCTGAATTGGGCTGGGTAATTGTAGAGATCGCAGTCTTTCTAATTCCAGCGCAAGCTCGGCAAATAAACTATCTGGTAGTCCTTCGGATGCTTGAGAAGGAGATTCTTGACTTGTCGCCTTAGAATTAGCTCCCTGCATCTCTAGAATAATTGGCATATCCCGCACTGGATCGTAACTTACCTGTAAATACTTCTGGAGTCCGCCCCAGCTAAACTCTTTTCCTAATTCATTACCTTGAATGCTGTTATCTCCAAAACTATAGGAAATACCCTTAACCTTCTTATTGCGGGTGTATTTGACATAAGCATCCACTCCTGCTTGTCGAAGCTGCTCAACAAACTGGGGCATGGTCATTCCTGTTTTTACTTGCCCCCTGATCACCAGAGATATATGAGATATAAAGTCAGAAGTACTAAGTTGGATGCCCCGATCAGAAACATTGCACAGCCGTTTTAAAATACGTGGCAATGAATAAGCCTTGCCTACGCTTGAGCCAGCCATGCTCACTCCATCGAATTTATAAGCAATACCTTTAGGTTTTCCCTTGCGATCTCGGTCAACCTTGACTTCAATCCCTTCACGATTTAACTGCTCAATAAAATCTGGCAGTGCTTTAGTGTTCGTTAAGGCTAGGTCAATTCTGTCTGCAAGTTGCCTCTTGACTGTAGACTTGCCCGTTTGTTTCTCTTTTTCAATCTGGTTTTTAGTTTGCTCTTGACGATCGCTTTCCCAACTTGAAGGTACGGACTCTAGTTCAAAGTCTTTTTCCAATTTTCGGATTACATCTTGGCTACGAATCCAATCCCAGCTATCTGAGACAACGGAACCATCCATCTTCACTCGACTTGTCACTAAATGAATATGTTCGTGATTTTCTTTGTCAGTATGCTTTACAGCTATGTACTGATTGTTGGTGAATCCCATTTCTTTAAGATATTGAGCGATCGCTTTCTGCCAAGAAACATCATTAAGATGCTCATCAGGACTGAGACTGAGGATTATGTGGCAAACTGTATGCCCTAGTTTAGGGCGCAGTTGCCATGACAGAGAAAACTCAGTCGCTAGACTGTATGGATTATTTCCATCCATATTTGTATCGATCACTGCTGCGCCAGTTTTTCCCATCACATAACACAGACACCCTTGAAAGCCATTTCCCTTGATAATTTTACCAATCATCCTTGTTTCCTACTTAGGTTTTACGCCTGTACTATCCGTAATCTGAAATCTTATCTCGGACATTAAGCCGATAAGTTGATTGAGACAGCCAGAAAACTCATTTAGTTCTTCAAGTTGTGACTGCATGGGACTCCCCATCATTACGCTTAAATTGGCATCATGCGCTAACTGGTTAATGTTGGTACCAATTTTATTCAACTCAAATTTCACTTGTCCTAGCAGGTGATATGTATCCCAATCAACTCTGGGGTGTTGAACTGGTAGTGCTTGAGGATCGTAGTTATCAGTTGCAAATCGAACAAATTCACTTGGATTAACCTTCAGTTTACTTGCTTTTTTATCTAATAAATTTTTTGCATCTTTAGTCATTCGCACTGTTAGTTTAACGGATAAAGTCATTACTGCTATTCCTAAAGTTTATTCTGCATAAGTGCTGTTGAAAAAATATTCAAAAACAAGAAATTCGGCGAGATGGACTCGCTAATTACAATCATAGTCTACATTTTTTTTGTAGAAATAGAATTTTAAAATATTCTATTTCTACAAAAATTCAATTCTTGCAAAATTAATTACAACTCAGTTCTTTTATTTGCAGCTTTGCATTTATTAAGGGGGAATCCAAAGGGGGAATTCCCCTTTGGCAAGCGGTCATGTTGCTGTCGAACAAAAATCAAGCGATAGCGCGATTTATTGTCCGACAAGCAACATAGCTTGCCGCAATCGACACACATACCGCAAACGGCGCAAAATCGTTCGCAAAAAGTTACAACTAATATACAGAGAGCCTACAGGAGCGTATACAGAGAGTCTACAGCAATCTACAGGTAGTCTACTTAACAATCTACAGAGAGACTACAAGTAATCGACAAAGAATCTACAAATAGTTACCACCAAAACTAACTGAAACCTACAGGCATTCTACATAGGGACTACTAACAATCTACAAGAGACTACTAACAATTTATAGAGAGACTACAAGTAATCGACAAAGAATCTACAAATGGTCAACAAATAGTTATCGCTAAAACTAACTGTAATCTACAGCAATCTACAGGTAGTCTACTTAACAATCTACAGAGAGACTACTCAAAGCCTATAGATAATCAACAAAGAGCCTACTGTAAGTCAACAAATAGTTGTCATGAAGTCTACTAACAGCCTACATATTTTTACACAAGGTTTTTGGCAATCTTACAGAGAATTTACGCAGAGTCTATAGGTAACTCATAAATATTTTATGTGTGATTTACGGGGGATTTGACTATGTTCTAAAAAGGATAAGAGCCTACAGAAAATCTATTCACAGTCTACAAACTGTCTACTCAAAGCCTAAAAAAATAGACCTGCTCAAAAATTATTAAGATATAATCTGAGTAAAGGTTTCAGCAATTACAATCAATATTCCCACGCAAGATTACTATAAAAAAGACTTTTTATTATTGCGTTTATGGCTATGATAAATCTATCAACAAGTCCAAATATTTATGGAGTCCCTAATCAATAAATTTTCTAAATGATCTTCATTACAGCATTTGTTATCTGAGATCCCAGCCTTGTAGACAAATAATCAGCTAAAATAATGCCTGAAACCATTGCATGTTCATCGGTTGTAGAGGTAGCTACAGAACAGTTAACAGAGTTATCTGATCGGTGGTTTACATCTATTAAAAACAAAGATAAACTGACAAGAAAAGTAGACATTATCTCATACCTTGAGGAAGTTGTCAGAGCTTTGCTTGCTTCAGGAAGTACATATAACGAAATTAGCCAAAACCTAAAAGATGAACTTCACGTCGATATCTCTGCTAAAACTATAAAGCAGTATATATGGCGAATTAACGAAAAACAAAAAAAGGGTGGGACAAAAGCTAAAACCCATACCGCTAGGGCAGAAAGGGCTTTACAACAAACCAAATCGTCGGGAGCTGAATTAACTCAACAACCAATTACAAGTTGGTCGGATAGCATGGGTGATGGTCACTCTACAACTGAAACTCTTGCCGATGTAGAAAATAGCGATCGCACTCAACCGATCACAGTGGTAAAGCCAAACAGCAACAAAACCAGCAAACTACAAAGCATTGTCCCAAAGTCTCTCCCTGTGGAAGATGATGACTACGATGATGATTTGGCACAACAAAAAATCTTGAAGCACTTCAATAGATACTAGGAAACAACATTATGGCAAATATCAACCTGATCGACGGTGAAAAAGGTGGTGTAGGTAAAAGCTGGGTAGCTCGAACCATGCTGCAATACCTGATCGATAACGCAATTCCCCGCGCCAGTATTGAAACAGATCGCAGTAACCCAACTGTCCTCAACATTTACAAAGAATCTAAGGCTGCTGTTTTCTCAGAGAATGAAAAAATGGCTGATGTGGCTGATGCCATTTTTGAGTATGCACTCAAGAAAACAGTTGTCGTCAATTTACCCGCTCAGGCTCATCGAGCAGTTTCACAGTGGATTGACACCAAAGGGCTGCTAGATTTGGGCAAGGAACATGACGTGACTTTTATCAAGTGGTTCGTTAGTGATGGTGAAAGTGACTCAATCGAGCTATTCATAAAGTCTCTAGAACATTATCAGGGCTATATCACTCATGTGTTTATTAAAAATTGGGGGCGGTGCGATGAATGGGATTATTTCAAAGCTCACGAAGCGATCCAGAAGGCAATCGCTGAATATAATGTTGCTGTGATTGACTTTCCTAAGTTGAGTGATGGTAGACGGATCGAAATTAATGCTAAGCGGCTTACCTTCGAGGATGCTTCCAATTACCCTGAATTTGGCATCATTGGCAGAAATCAAATCAAAACATATTTACGTGATGCTTATAAAGCTTTTGAGTCCACTGGGCTTCTGCCCAAAGCAAAACAGCTACAAGAAGTGAAAGCCTAGTATGAATAGCAATCCCCTGCCCAAAACTTATCTAGATATCGCCATCCATGACTATGACCCCGTGGTCAAAGCCAAAATCTATGAGATTGTGTCTAAGTCTGGTATTCCCCAAAACGATCCTTACATTGCGATTTTCTTGTCTAATGCCCAAGTTGCGGCAACGGTTGCCACTGCACCAAATTTACTCCAAAGTGCCTTAGCCAAAGGCTTCGATGTTGGCATTCAGAAATTTCGTGACTTTCTGGCGACTCTGCGCGAGACTGCGGTTAAGGAACAGGAGGTAGCGATTAGTCAGGCGATCGCTAATATCATCAAAAACAAACAGCATCAGGAATCTCAAGGTTATTGGCGGGCGATTAGCTTGCCCTTCATTGGTTTCTGTGCTGGGATGTTGATGATTGGCTTAGCGGCCGGTTTGGTTTCGGGCTTGGCGATCGCGAAACTGTTTTTACCTACACCTGGTCTAAATCCCCAATCCGCTAGGGATTTGGAGTGGGTGGCAAGTGACAACGGCAAACTTGCAAGGAATCTCGTGGACTGGAATCGCGATATTTTGAAAACCTGCCTTCAGGATCAGCAAAACCTCAAGGAGGCTTTAATCATTCTCAATGGCAAGTATGTGACTAAAGGTTTATGCGCCTTATGGGTATTGCCTGAAACCCAGAGAGTCTATGAGGATCGCCGTTGATTTTGTATGCAACAATCCATGACTCAAAAAACACAATAGCTAACTTTTATGAGCTAAAAATGTTCAAAACTTCGTAATATTTACTTTTTAAGTCATCTTTGAAGTAGATTTTTTGACCTTTGTATTAGGCATATTAGGGATATTTGGTGCTAAAAAGTCTAAAGCGTTTGAAGTTGCAACGACGCTTTCTTCTGATACTACTACCACCTTAGACTTTTTAGGGTTTTTGGGTTTCCTTATGGTGGGCGCAGTGTTGAATAATCGTCCGCGTTTGCGAACTTCATAGCCATGCTTGATCAGCACTAGCCTAATCGTGGAATCGCTTAAGCCAAACAGACGTCCTACATTTTCTAGGCTCATGGGCTGGTTGTAAAGATCCCAATATTGTTTGGCGATCGCAGCTTCTTCCTTAAATGCTTCGGCTTTTTCTTTCCGCGATAGTTCTTTGATATCAATACCATTGCGCTTAATGATTCGTTCGACGGTTTTGCCTGTGACTCCAAACATTTCGCCTACTTGCTCAAAGTCTAGTCCTCCCTCGCAGACTAGTTGCCAATATTCTTGGGCGCGGGCATAGCCTTCTAGTCGCTTTAGTTTTAGTTTATCTTCTTGTCTTTGTCTGATTCGTAGCAAAATCTGGCGGCGCTCTCTTTGCCTTGGAGTCAGTTTTGGTACTGCTAATCCTACAACACCGCCTAATTTATGTTTTAGTCTTAATTTCAAACGGTTTTTGGAGTCTACGCTTTGTCGGATCGGATAGCCGTTGCGCTTTAGTTCTTGCAATACGATCGGGTGCGAGATACCAAATAGTTCTGCGGTTTCTCGCAAAGTTAAGTGGTAATCGTTATAGGCTTTGTTGTATTGTGCGGCGCGATTGGCTGAGGTAACTGGATCGATGCCCCGACGAATGGGAATATTATGCTTTTCAAGGATTTTGTTGAGGGTTCTAGCAGCGACATTTAATTTTTGGACGATTGCTGACCTTGTTAGTCCTGATTGATATAAGGCGATCGCCTGCTGCTCCATTGACATTCTCGTATGGCTGGTGCGTGAGTGTTTCGATCTAAATTCTGTAAATCCTGCGGCGACCATTGCGTTGTATACGGTGGAGACTGATGTTTTGCATTGTTTGGCGATGTCTCGGATCGGATAGTTCGCTTCGGTATACAGTCGGATATATTCTTTTACTTTTTCGTTAATCTCTTCCATTGTCTTGTTCTCTTTAAGTTATGAGTTCTATCTATTTGGGAGGCAATCAATTTAATACCAGCTAAGCTTTAGAAATGGCATCTTCCCAAAGTTGTGATGCTGGGAATGTTTGTCCTGCTGCAGCAAGTCTGACGGATTCTTGTAAGTCGGCTAATATTTGTTCTTTTGGTTCTTGTTCGTCAATCAAAGCTAATCCACTAATATTGTCAGTATTTAAGGAATGGATTAGCTGTTGCCAAAGTTCTAAGGGGACAAGCACATCGGTTGCTTTGTCTTCTGAATTGGTGACGTAACGAATAAGGTTTTCAATTTGGGCGATCGTCATAGCTCTATTTCTCATATCTTGTCGTTATTCTGGTCTATGTCTTGTTGTTAGGAGAGTTAATGAATATAGAACCCATTTGATATCTTAGGAAGACTTAGCAATGCGCTTAAGCATAAGCCTGATAAAGCAAAGCTTAAGCCTAGCGTTAGCATTGAGTAAAGTTCTGTCAAAGTTC
Organism: Cyanobacteriota bacterium; assembly: GCA_025356295.1. Classification (GTDB taxonomy): domain Bacteria; phylum Cyanobacteriota; class Cyanobacteriia; order Pseudanabaenales; family Pseudanabaenaceae; genus Pseudanabaena. The sequence goes on along the minus strand of JANXUJ010000041.1, from coordinate 29 downwards.
TTAACAAGACTTTTGCATCTTTCAACCCA
>JANXUJ010000004.1 GCA_025356295.1 Cyanobacteriota bacterium | reverse complement strand
GCCCGCATAGCGGGCGACCCACGATCTGGTTTTGGTTTTTAATTACGCTGAGCTACTTATTGCAATACATGGAAGCTTGACTCCATACCATTTGACTTTTTCAAGTGATTTTAAGCTATTGGTGTACTTAGTGTGATTATGTATACCTATTTGACGTGGATTTGGAGTACACTACCTTTCCGATGAGACAGGATGCAGAGTTATAAATTTTTTGACATGAATTGTTAAAAAAAGATTACGGAGTTAAAAATTTTGATTTATCACTTCAGACGTAGTAAGTAAGCGTAAAGTAGAGCAATCAAGAGCTTATGTCTATTAAAAACTGTAACTTTATTCCCAGATATATCTAGGGATAAACAACATCTCGAAATCGCAGATCAATCAAAATCATTTTGTAGACTCAAAAAATCAATTTATCAAAAGATAGTTTTTAATAGAAAAACTATCTTTTGACATACATTAGTACATGTTCATCAAAAGATAGTTTTTACAGATTTTGCGAGATTATTTTACCAAATTAGTCGTTGACAGGACAGTGCTAAATATGCTTGCAACTAAATAGCGATGTTTAATACACAAGATGAGCTTTTTTACTGTTCAAAATGAACTTGTTTTAAGGAAAAGATCAAGGTAACTTAAGATTTGTAACTGCTCCTTACAGAATTGTTGGTTTGCGTTTTGCGTGGATTCACTAACACAGTTCGTCATGTTCTCACACTTGATTTATTTAGGAGCAAAGCTAGTTTAGCGGAGGCAGTTTTTTGAAAAAGATATCTTCTAAAAACGAGGATCTGACAACCAATGTTTCCCTAGCGTTGGGCGAAAAGTTTTCCTCTTTGAAGGTACGTCGATCGCTTGCAGTATTAGGGTTTGCTTTGTCAGCCGGAACTGTGGGGGTATTGGTTAGCCAGCAATCAGCAAGTAACAATCTCAAAGCCGTGCCTGTCGCTACATCGTCACGCACTTTGACGGATGTGATGGCTCAAAACCAAGATCGCAAGTATGAAATGGCTCGAACCGCGATCGCTTCTGGCACATGGGACAAGGTTCAAGGCGTGATTGTGCATGAGGTTCGTGAAGACGAGACTTTGTGGAAATTGACTCAAGTTTATCAAGTTGATGCGGCGGCGATCGCTGTTTCCAATAACATCAGTGCCAGCACTGAGTTACAGCCGGGTATGAAGCTGATGATTCCACCAGTGAACGGTTTAGTTCATAAGGTTAAGTCAGGTGACACACTTGAAGCGATTTCTAGCTACTACAATGTTCCCAAGAGCGACATTGTCAAATTTACATCTTTGGCTTCGGGAGATTTTCTTGCCATCGACCAGCCTTTGGTAATCCCTGGCAATGTTGCAACATTGATGCAGGTTAAGGAAGGTCATGTCAAACGGCAGCTGATTGCTGAAAAAGACCGCTTAATGCAGCGTCTGCAAGAACTAGAAGGCAAGAAAGCAACAGCTACTTTAGCCAGTACAAACGCAGCTAGTGCAAAGGTAAATGTCACTGAGAATGCGATCGCTAAGCAGCCTAAATATGCCTCTTACCGAGTCCAAAATGGGGACACCATTGAGACAATCGCTCGTCGTTATGGGATTAATCAAAAGTCCATTGTTGAAGCAAACAAGTTAGATAACCCTCAGTGGTTAGAACTAAACCAAGAACTAAAGATTCCTCAAGAACGTAACCTGCCAGTTTTTCAAACAATTGCCTCTGCTAACGAAAAGCCGATTAAGCAACTACCTTCAGATTTATCAGCGTCTATCAATGGCAACTTTGAGCAGGTGAGAGTTACTGCGGCAACACCATTAGCATTGCCAAATACGCTGCCAAATACGTTAGGAACCAAAATTGCCGCCGCTAATCGTATCTCTCCGTGGGATGGATTGACTCAGTTAACAGGCAATAGCAATAGTACATCGGCAAATTTGCCTAGTTCTCCTGCTCTTGAGCAATCTGCTAGCTTGCAAGCAAAGGCTACTGCCATTTCGCCAAGTTTGCCTGTTGCTGACGAACCAGCGATCAAGATCGCGGTTGCACTTCTGCCATTCTCTCCTGATCAGCTATTTAGTGAGTTGGGTAGTAACAACACCAGAAAAAATACTGCGGCATCTTCAACTGCACTCAATTTGCCATCTCGATCGATCGCTACACCATCGATTCCTATGGCGATCGCTTCTGAGCAGTACAGTCCGATTCGGGCCATCCCAATCGAAGCAAACTCTTCACAGCCTGTAGCTGAACCGAAATTGCAGCTTTCGGTCAAGATCGCTACGGCTTTGTCAATTCCCCAGATTCCCACGGCTCTGGTAACTGAACAACGAGTCAGCTTGCGTAATACACCTACTGAAGTGTCAACTCAATCAAGTCAATCAGGTGCTGAGCTAAATAAAAAGTCTTCATCGGTAGCCACGATAATCGCTCCTAGTATTCCTGCAAATCGGGCGATCGAGGAGAGCCTTAGTGCAAACCCTCAACCTGCAACTGTTGTCGCGCAACCAGCATCTGAGCCAACTGTGCAAGTTCCTGTCAGACTAGCCGCTAACCTTGCGCCTAAAGTTCCTGCGTCGGAGTCTTTGGAGCAACAGGCGGCTATAAATAGTAAGCCAAATCAAGTTGCTCTACTACCCGAACCTGAAGCCAGAATGACTTCTCTGGAAGTTAAGCGCTTAGAATCTGAGGTTGATCAGCTAAACGCTAAAGTGCGTGATGCGGAGATTAAAGAATCTGCTCGCAAAGCTGAAGAAGCTCGTAAGCTAGAAGCAACAAGGATTGCCGCCGCAAACTTGAGTGCTTCTGCAAATCCTGATCGCAGCTTTGATAGCGGTCGTAGCGCGATCGCAAATCCTAGCGATCGCTCAGGTGTCTCTCCACAGTTACCTCAATTAACTGCTAGTGCCTATCTACCTGATGTTAAAGACTATGGATTGTCAACAGGCTTTATTTGGCCTGCTGATGGAGTCATCAGCTCTGGATTTGGTTGGCGTTGGGGAAGACTTCATGCAGGGCTTGACATTGCTGCACCAATTGGCACACCAATTCTAGCGGCAGCCACAGGTGTTGTTGATTATGCTGGCTGGAGTGATGGCGGTTATGGCAACATGATCGATATTCGTCATCCTGATGGCACAATTACCCGTTACGGTCACCTCAATGAGATTTATGTCAAAGAGGGACAGAGTGTAAGCCAGAGTCAGTCGATCGCAGCTATGGGTAGTACTGGATTTAGTACAGGTCCTCATCTCCATTTTGAGATTCGTCCAAATGGTGGCAGTGCGATCGATCCGATGGCATTTTTAGCTAGTGCGGGCAGATAAGCATCTAAAAGCCAAA
>JANXUJ010000121.1 GCA_025356295.1 Cyanobacteriota bacterium | reverse complement strand
GACAGGAAATGGAGAACACGCCTGTATTTCCATTGTTGTATCTCAACGTGAGCAGGATGGTAGATACCAAATTGAAGTCGTGAGAAATAGCAGGAAAAAGCCATATTTACTGGGATTGGTTGCTAAGGACTCTGCCAAAGTCATAGTTGGGGAATATATTGCATCCCTGACTACGCAGCAAAAGACCATAGTTTGCGAACTCGTAGCAGCCTAAAAGCAATAAATCCTTGAGCTATAGCTTAAGGATTTATTGCTTTTATCTTTTCCTAAAGTTGTCTAATCCGAAGAGAAAGGTAATGCGTCATTAGTGATAATTGAGGTATGAATTATACTTTTCTGGCAATGTGAAAAGCTGATATGTAATAGAGCGTCAGGTAATCACGATCATCTTGACAAAGCATCTGATATAGCACTTCTCTCAACTTTGTAAATAGATTATTTCTAGTAGTCTCTTTCAGCGCGATATATGGCGATAAAGTACTCAATAGCAAGATATAGTCATCAAGGCTGTATTGAATTTCGTTAACTATAGATTCATAAGCTAAATCTTCAAAATATCCTGAGCTTAGAATATCTTGGCTAAACTTCTGGAAATGATCTTGATGTGTAACCTGATCTTCATATCTAGCATAGAGAGGAACAGCAGGAGCAATGGTCTGATAAACTCTGTCAACAATTTGGTAAGTTGTATAATCTAGTTGAGGAGGTGTATTCCATAATAAAACTAAATGCCCGTCTGCCTTTAGAGTTTCAAAGGACTTGAAGTAAGCGATCGCAGGATCGATCCAATGCCAAGATGTGGCTGCTAATACTGCATCAAATTCATTTTTTGCTATTTCCCATTCCTCAAAGGAAGTATTAATAATTTTCACTTGCGGATATGCCGCACAGTTTTGCTTAGCTAGTTGAGATGCTTCTAGATTTGGCTCTAGACTAACCAAAGAGAATCCTAACTCAGCAAAAGAAACTGTAGCGATCGCAGGTCCACAACCAATCTCAAGAATATTCGATTTTTGGGGCAATTGTGTTAGTTCAATAACGCGAGAAATAAGTTCAAGAGCATATCGGGGTCTCACCCGATTATAAGCATCAGCTACTGAGCTATACCAATTTCGCTTTGAATCTATGCCTTTTCCAACATAGTCTTTAATTACTTCTGCCCAACTTTTATGATTAGGATTTGCGAGAATATCTGCTTGGAACGAATTAGGCAAATTAGTCATAAAATCCACTTGGCGGTTAGTAACGATTTTATGAGGTCAGTTTACCATCTGTTAGAACAAAACTGAATTGTGACTAATGTATTTTTGGCTAGCGCATGTTCTCAGGAACAAACGCATAACAACTGAAAGTTTGCCAAAACCACAAAATCCTATGTTTGAAATTACCCAAGAAATTGAAGAGCATTTTGATTGTTCTTTACGGATAAAAGCAGAAGCAACAGTAGAGGCGATCGCCCTATCGAAATCCATCCAAATCAGCGAACCAGCCCAGCAAATAGAATTAGCCAAAGCATCGGGGTGGGGAACCCTCACCGATATTTGGGTGGGAGCAAACCATCAAGGGAACACATGGCAGTACCGATGCTATGAAAGACTTTGCCAACTGCTCACAACCGCCGAAATCCAAGCTGCCAAATCAGCCACTGCTAACGCATATCAAACTAGCTTTGAAGTCATCCGTGCTATGTGGGACTTACTCGCCACGATCGGATTTACTGGCGGATCAATCATTGAACCCGCTTGCAACACCCTATCCTTTATGGGTTGCCAGCCTCAGAATATGAGAATCAGATCGCAATGGGTAGGTGTAGAGCTAGATTCCACATTTGCCCAAATCGCGAGATTGCTATACCCCGAAGCCCAGATTTATGCCCAAGGTTTCGAGAAAGTCAGCCTATCAGATAGTAGCTTTGACCTAGCGATCGGCAATGTCCCCTTTGGCAATTACAAGCTGTTTGATTCCCGATATGCCCACCTAAATCTAAGCGTGCATAACTATTTTTTCGCTAAATGTACCGATCTAGTGCGCGAGAATGGTTTGCTGTGTCTGATTTCCAGTTGTTTTACCCTTGACTCGTTAGGTACAGGTTTCAGGAGACATCTAGCCGAAAAGTTAGAATTAGTCACTGCCATACGGTTGCCCGATATCGCTTTCAAACGATTCTCCAATACGGCGGTTGTGGCCGATATTCTCCTTTTTCGTAAATTAACCGAAGCGGAACGAAAGTTAACAACTGAAAAGGATTACAAATATCCTAGCTGGGTCAAGACATCCCCATCAGGTAAACATACCGTTAACCAAGAGCCAATCATGATTAATCAATGGTTCAAGGAACCAGAAGTAGCCTAGCGGCTATTCGATAGAAAAATTACCACACAAAGCGTCTCAACCCAATCAAGGGAAGAGACGCTTTGTGTATTGAGGAAAAGTGATGAGTTCAAAAGCGATTAAATTCCGCAACATTCTCGGTGAACTGACTGTTGCTAAACTATATGGTGGAGAGCATTTAGGCGTAACTGCCCCAGCTAACTTTGACCTACGCAAAGAGATTAGCAAGATTGGTAAAGCGATTGGCAAATTTTACCAACCAGCACCAGTACAAACACAGGTAATCCAGATCCCACCACAACTACAACATGTTCTACCCCATGCATTTTGT
>JANXUJ010000211.1 GCA_025356295.1 Cyanobacteriota bacterium | reverse complement strand
AAAGGAGTAAAGTAAAGGAAAACTCAGAAAGAGGTTGAAAGGTATAGACTACCAGTTCTTAGACCTATACTCAGATTACCTAATCAGTAGTTTCGGAAAAGTGACCGCAACAGGGCTATCAGAATTACTAGATGGCGAACTAAGCCATGACCAAATTACCAGTCGGTTGAGGCAAATTACAGGAGGGTCAGCAGAATTATGGTATCTGGTCAAACCGACAATCCGCAAGCATGAAAGCGAAGAGGGAGTGCTGATATTTGATGACACGTTAGAGCATAAACCTTAAACTAATCTCAATCATTTTGCTCTCAAGGCTAAACTCTACTTCAACGCCATTAGGGCTAGTTTCTCTCTTCTCCAAAAGCTGGCTATTCCTTCCACGTAACATAAGTGATTAATTGCCAGTATGTTGACTCAAGTGGGCTGGCTTTTATCTACCAACAGCTACTCCCTTTCAATACAAATCACCTTATCACGAGTAAATACAAAAGATTTATCATAGTTGTTTCATTATTTGAGAACTCTAGTCGCATTGGCGATCGCGGCTAAAGCCACACCAACATCCGCAAAAACTGCTTCCCACATGGTCGCCATGCCTAAAAATCCAAGCACAAGAAATACTGCCTTGATAGCTAATGCAAAGATGATATTTTGCCAGACAATACTGTGAGTTTTGCGAGCAATTTGAATTGCCTCGACAATCTTGGCAGGAGAATCATTCATAATTACTACATCTGCGGTTTCGATCGCGGCATCTGAACCCAAGCCGCCCATAGCAATACCTACATCCGCCCTTGCTAGCACGGGAGCATCGTTAATGCCATCACCAACATAGATAACTTTCTCTTTTTCACCTGATTTATTGAGAATCTGCTCGAAGGCAGTGACTTTTCCCTCAGGCAACAATTCCGCAACATAGGAATCCAGTCCTAACCTGCCAGCGATATCAGCAGCTACACCATTGTTATCACCAGAAAGCATAATCACCTGCTTGATGCCAATTCGGTGCAAATCTTGGATTGCTTTTATGGAATCGTCTTTAATTTCATCCGCAACGATGATGTAACCTGCATAGTTCTTATCTACGGCAATATGCACCACGCTACCAGAGACTTTACAAGTATCGTGAACAATGTTCTCACGATGGAGAAGGCGATCATTACCAGCAATCACAAGGCGATCACTGACCATAGCTCGAATGCCATACCCAGCAATTTCTTCATAGTTAGTAACTTTGTTTAAATCCAATTCTCCTTTGTAGGCTTCCCTAATGGACTGAGCAATTGGATGAGTAGATTGTGCTTCAATATGAGCAGTAATAGATAGTAATTCATCTTGGCTAAATCCATTCTGAGGTACAATCTGCGTTACTTGAAAGGTTCCCTTCGTCAAAGTTCCTGTCTTATCGGAAACAACCGTTTTCACATCGTTCAATACATCTAAGAATGTTGAACCTTTGATTAAAATACCGCGCTTGGCAGCTCCACCAATGCCACCAAAATAGCCTAGTGGAATGCTAATTACTAGACCGCAAGGACAAGAAATCACAAGGATAACTAAAGCGCGATATACCCATTCAGCCGAGGTTGCACCAAAAACAATTAAAGGTGGAATAATCGCGATCGCCAAAGAAACAAACACCACAATTGGTGTATAAATCTTGGCAAACTTGGTAATGAGTTTCTCAGTTTCTGCTTTTTTACCACTAGCATTTTCTACTAAGTCGAGAATTTTAGCGATGGAAGATTCTCCAAATAACTTGGTGACTTGAATATCCAAAATCCCAGTTTTATTAATGGTTCCTGCTAGTGCGACATCGCCTACTTTTACAGAACGCGGCATGGATTCACCTGTGAGGGCAGAGGTATCTATCTGAGAAGTTCCCACAATTACTGTGCCATCAAGGGGAATCTTTTCTCCTGCTGTCACTGTAATAATATCGCCGATCTTAACTTTGTTAGGAGCAGTCTTCGTAACTACGCCATTCACTTTGAGGTTCGCATAATCAGGACGGACTTCTAAAACAGCTTTGATTGATCGCCTTGAATTGCCTACAGCATAGTCTTGAAAAAGTTCTCCCACTTTGTAAAACAACATTACGCCGACAGCTTCGGGTAATTGATGAATAGCGATCGCTCCCAACGTTGCAATGGTCATCAAGAAATTCTCATCAAAAAATCTGCCTTTGAGAATATTCTTGCCAGCGATCATCAGCACATTCCAACCACTTAAGAGATACGCAGGAATTAGGATCAAATATTCGGCAAAAGCATAAGGAGTATTATGCAGAGGTTGGTTATAAATGGAGCCGACCAAAAATAGGGCTACTACTACCACTACTGGAATTGCCTCTTTTTTAAGATCGAACTCACCAGACCCATGACTATGATCGTGGTCGTCACCTTTTTCATGATCATGATCGTGATTCTTAGGATTTTTAGGCGCATCTTCACCGCAACAACTACTTGACATACTAAATTCTGAATATATGAACAACTATTCAATAGATTAGCACTAACTTTAGGCTTTATTGATTTGCAAATCAATAAACTTTATGACTAAACTTCTTTCAAATGATTGGCAACTTCTCGGTAAAGATTGACAATATGCTCATCCGCGAGGCTGTAGTAAACATTACGCCCTTCTTTACGGTACGTGACTAATCTCGCTGATCGCAAAATTCGCAGTTGATGAGACACCGCAGAATCGCTCATTTTCATCGCTACGGCAAGATCGCAAACACATAATTCCTGCTCTGCAAGGGCTGATATGAGACGTAATCGGTGAGGATCAGATAGCACCGCGAAAAAATCTGCCATCGGTTGTGCTTGAGAGATCGCCGCAATACCAGATTGACAAGCAACCACTCTATCTAGATGCACCAGATGAATCTCGCAGTTTGGCACATCATCAGTTTTTATAAGCTGTGTTTTCGACTTGGCTGGCATCGCAATAAAAATTGATAATCATTTTCAACTTTAATCTTACCAGAGCCTTATTTGGCGTTGCTGATTTAAGTATGAAGCAAAGATTTCTTAAAGCTTAGAAGTCAGACTTAGACTAACCTATAATTTCTGAGATTTATCTATTTCATACTTAAGCCAGCAACACCCCTTATTTTTACTTTGAACCTTATTTAGTCCTTAAACTATGCTTGCTTATCCACAAGCCACATCATGCCAAGATATTCATGGTCAAGTACATGACAGTGATATACCGTTTTCCTAACAAAATCGCGGAACGGAATCCGAATCCTCACGGTTTCCTTAGCGCGAACTCGCAGGGTATCTTCCCATGATTGATAGGGATCTGCGATCTATTACTTGGAAAGGGTTTGTATGCAAGTGAAACGAGTGTTCCATGCCATCAGGATCTACGTTTGCGATCTCCCAATCTTCAGTAGTCCCTAACTTTACGGCGGCATCCACGCGATTCATATCAAAGGTTTTACCATTAAATAGAAATGTCATCTGCATTCCCATTCCTGTTCCCATTGACATCGACATTTCAATGCGGCGAGTTTTGACTGGTTGAGGTAATACTTCAACGGGAATGAGTTTTTGTGGTAATGGGGAGGGGCTTTGCCAGTGAGTCTTTATAAATGATGTTACGTGTAAGGAAGATGATAAACCTCTTGCTGCTAGCGTAGCAAGGCAACCACGGGGGATTACCCCTACCGAAACAATTCAGATTTTGTAGGGGGTATGCCCTCGGCTCCGCCCTATACTTTTGCCAGCGCAGGAATTCTTTCCACGTAACATCAGTAAAGTCATTTAAAGCGATCGCCTTGCGGTTATTTGAGAAGCGATCGCCCATTTTAATATTTAGACATCTTCCCAAAAATCAGTATTCAAAATATCATCGATAGCACGGCTAAATTGCCATGTATCAGGAAAATATACAGACTTGTAACCCTGATTACGGCGAACTATGCGTAGAGCATCATCAAAAGCTTCTTGAAATAATTCGGGAT
>JANXUJ010000186.1 GCA_025356295.1 Cyanobacteriota bacterium | reverse complement strand
CAAAGCGCCGCAACTCGTCTTCTAGTTTTGATTTTTGATCATGATGACCTACAAACAAACACACTTTATCCATGAAAGCGATATTTTTGTGCAATAATAGTCAAGGAAACAGACGCAGAGTTTTTATTTTGAGCTTCATATATGGATATATGGCAAGTTAAAGATCAGATTAAAGATCAAATTTTAGATTTAGTGCAGAAGTACAAACCTGATGTGGATTTTTTTGCAATTCGTTTAGAGCGATCGCAAGGAGCCGACATCTTTTTACGCAGTGGTAAAGTTGAAACCCTAAGCACGGGTATTTCAATTGGTGGACAAGTGAGAGCTTGTCATCGAGGCGGGTGGGGATTTGCGAGTTTTAATGACCTCAATAGTTTGGAAATCAATCTCAAAGAAGCGATCGCGGCGGCGAAATGGGTTGGCAACGAGGAAACGGTATTAGCTGAAGTTGACCCTGTGCAAATTAAGGTATCGCTAATTAAAGAAAATCCATATCAGATTGCGCTAATTGATAAAAAGAATTTATGCACGCATTACACAGATATTTTACACTCAGTTTCTGACCGAGTGGTTAGTACAGCAGTTCGTTATGGTGACTGCACGCAGCAAGTGATATTGGCAACCTCCGAAGGGACAATCATCGAGCAGGAATGGGCGGATTGGGAGTTACGATGTTCGGCGATCGCTAGAAATGGTGATATTGTCCAAACTGGAAGGGAAACATTTGGTTCAAGAAGTTCTTACACAGATTTTCTTAATTTAGAACCGCAGGTAATCGGTGCGGCTCAACGAGCAGTTACGGCTTTAGATTTACCGATTGTTCAGGGGAGTAGTTATACGGTAGTAATCGATCCGATTTTAGCAGGATTGTTTGTGCATGAGGCTTTTGGGCATTTGTCAGAGGCAGATATGCTTTATGAAAATCCTGACATGCTGGAAACAATGAGTATTGGTCGGAGATTTGGTTCAGTAGATTTACAGATTTTTGACGGAGCAGCGATCGCTGAGCATCGTGGTAGCTATCTCTATGACGATGAAGGTGTACCCGCCACCACCACTCAATTGATCGAGGATGGCGTATTAGTTGGCAGGTTGCACTCTCGCGAGACGGCAGGTAAGTTAGGCGAGAAAGTAACTGGCAATGCTCGTTGTTTGGACTATCACTATCCGCCGATTGTGCGGATGACTAACACTTGGATTGGACGCGGCAAGACCCCTGTGGCAGATTTATTTAATGATATTCCTGTTGGTGTTTATGCCAAAAACTGGCAAGGGGGCATGACTAATGGCGAGATGTTTACGTTTACAGCGGGGGAGGCTTGGATGATTCGCAATGGTGAAATTGCTGAGCCTGTAAAGGATGTGACGCTTTCAGGAAACGTATTTGAGACTTTAAAAGATATTGAGGCGATCGGCAATGACTTTGCTTGGGATGAGTCGGGCGGTTGTGGCAAGGGTGGACAGAGCGGATTGGCAGTTGGTTGTGGCTCGCCAAGTTTGAGAATTAGGAATGCGATCGTGGGAGGTGAGTCTGATGGCTAAGTTACGCACTGAGATCAAAGAGATAAATTTTCAGTTAGTGCAGACGATCGCTGATCAACAAATGACCGAAGATCGCTTAAATCTCCAGCTAGCTCGTCTCAAGCTGATGTACGATTTTGTCTCGGCTTTGAATACAGCCCGCACCGTTAACGAAATTTATCAAATTGCTCTAAATGGAATCTGTGCTGCTTTGCGAACTGATCGTGCGGCTGTGATGATTGTTGATTCCAAACAAAATTTAAGATATCAAGAATCTATAAATATTAGTGAAAATTATAAACATTCTACTGAAGATTTTTTTGATACTTTGACCAGTACATTAAAGTTGAAATCTGAGACTTTTCCTTGCTGTGCGATATTTCCTAGCGATCTTGTCTTACAGAACATCTGTAATGTCGAAAATATTGGTGCATGGGCAGTATTTCCCTTAGAGTATGAGCAAAGACATTTGGGAAATATCTTTGCCTATTTTGATGCGCCTAGACGATTTACTGAAGAAGAAGTCCAATTGACCCAAACGATTGTCACCTATATCGCGATCGCGCTGACGCGCAAAGAAGTTGAGACAAAACTGCAATCATCGCTTGCAGAAAAAGAAGTTCTATTGAGAGAAGTACATCATCGCGTCAAAAACAATCTCGGTATGGTTGATAGTTTGCTATCTATGCAAGCACGCTATGTAAATGATGTGGAAGCTCTCAGATTACTTTCAGACAGTCAGCGCCGTATCCATGCCATGTCTTTGATTCATGAGCAGCTATATCAATCTCAAGATGTTGGCAAAGTAAATTTTTCAGAGTATCTTCAATGTTTAGTTGGCAATCTCTATAGCTCTACAAGCTTTAATAATAATCAGATAGAACTTAAATTAGAAATCACTCCAAGTTTATCAACAAGTTTATTAGACATTGATAACGCTATTTCCATAGGATTAATTGTCAATGAGTTGTTGACTAATGCTTTTAAATATGCATTTCCTGACCAAAATGGAGGCTTGATCGAGGTGATATTATACGAGTCTTTAGATGATCACACTTTACATTTAATCATTCGAGATAATGGAGTTGGCATTCCTAAAACTGTTGATGTTAATTCTTCGGTCTCTCTCGGACTAAGATTAGTGAATATTTTAACTCAACAATTGCGGGCGCATTTGGATTTATCTTGCTCTCTAGGTACAAGTTTTCACTTTACCTTTCATCCAAATTTATAGCAACTCAAAACCCAGAAGCGTGGGTCACCTGCGTAGCAAGCAAGCCGCGCTTCTAGGTTTTGTTTTTTAATTATTAACTTTAGATACAAATGAATAAAGCCTCTAGCTCTCAATCAAATCAATCTGATGAATGGACAACAGCGATCGCTATAGTACAGAAACGCTACGATCGCGAATATCGTAACGAAGCATTTGACTTGCCCGCAGAGGTGGAGTCGATGCCACTTTTTCGAGAGTGGGTGAGTCATTCTTTGTCTAGCAAAATTGCTTCGCCTTTTTGGGAATTTGCCCAGTTTCACAAAAATCAGCGTTGTTTAGACATTGGTTGTGGAGTCAGCTTTCTGATTTATCCGTGGCGTGATTGGGACGTATTTTTTTATGGTCAAGAAATTAGCTTTGTCGCGCGCGAAGCTCTCAACTCACGCGGCTCTCAACTCAACTCCAAGCTATTTAAGGGTGTGCAGCTTGGTGCGGCGCATCAGTTAAATTATGAAAATGGCTTTTTTGACTGCGTGATTGCGACTGGGTTTAGTTGCTATTACCCTTTGGAATATTGGAAGTTGGTCTTGCGTGAGGCAAAGCGGGTATTAAAACCAAATGGGATATTAATTTTTGATGCGATCGCCCCTGATCTCGAATTTGCTGAAAATTGGGCGATCTTAGAAACCTATTTAGGCTCAGAGGTGTTCTTGACTCCGCTCAACGAAATCACCGATCTTGTGCAGTCGATGGGCGGCAAAATTACTGCTAAAAAAGATGGCTTGCTATCTTGTATGTATCGCGTTCAGTGGTAATTTGTTGAGAATGACGCGAAGCGTCACTCTCAACAAATATTTTGCAACAAATATTTTGATTTTATATTTTGGTTTTATTTATGTCTGACAATTCTCAAACAACGGGTGCTGATGCAATTGATGTGGCGATCGCCCAAGGTATCGACTTTGATGGTACGCCCATTGCTCCCCACAAGCTCGACCTCTACAACAGTGTTATGGCGCTCGAAGCTGGTCGTCAGCGTAGTGGCGTAACTAATACAATGCGATCGCGCATTGTTCGCATTGGCGCAAAGCATATTTCTCAAGATGAACTTAATCAAAAGTTGGTGGACGCAGGCTTTGCCCCACTAAAAGAGAAAGATATCGCTTATTTTTACAATAAGTAACCAAATCTCTCCGCGAAGCGGAGAGATTTGGTTTTGAGATTTATTTGTGAAAAATTATTTATATTTTGGGCATAATTGGCATATATGCAATCTTTTTGATCAACATGGTTAAGTATTGGCAAGCTACATCCAGTGCTTTGATTTCTGCTTTATTTCTGGTCGGGTTGGGTGGTGGGATACACTCAAGCAATGCGGATATAGCGATCGCGCAAACTTCATCGCGCAGTAACACTGTTCGCAACCAAGACATTGAACGCTTAAAGCGCTCGGGGCAGCGCTGGATCGAGATACGTTTGCGTAGCCAGAGACTACTGGCATGGCAAGGAAATCAACTGGTTTATGCAGTTATAGTCTCGACAGGTAAAAGTGCAACTCCCACGCCGATGGGCATCTTTGCAGTACAGGCAAAATATCCGACCGCCAAGATGCAAGGCGAAGATTACAACGTGCCAGATGTACCGAATGTGATGTATTACAGTGGCAACTACGCGATTCATGGCGCATATTGGCATCGCAGCTTTGGGATTCCGATTAGTCATGGCTGCACAAATGTTGCGCCAGATCATGCGGCTTGGCTTTATCGCTGGGCTTCTGTGGGTACGCCTATCGTTGTTCGCTAGATCACATGCTAGATCATGAGTATATAAAACTTAACTAGCCAGAAATAGACAGAGGCGATCGCCTCACAGTAACCTAGATACAATATCTGTAATCATTTTATTTTTCACATTACAGTCTTTAGGAATAAGGATAAAACTATGGCAGTTGCACGCGGTTCTAAGGTTCGTGTTTTGCGTAAAGAGTCTTATTGGTATCGTGAAGTCGGTACTGTGGCTTCTGTTGATAAGAGCGGCATCATTTATCCAGTGATCGTTCGTTTTGACAGCGTAAATTACTCCAACATCGCAACTAACAACTTTGCGATCGATGAAGTCGAAGAAGTCGCCTAGATTCTTCAAAACCCAAAAAGGAGAGAGGGCGCTAAGCGCCCTCTCTCCTTTTTGGGTTTATAATCCTTTAAAAAATAAATGCCTGAATTACCTGAAGTTGAAACCGTAAAATGTGGGTTAAAACCACATATCGAAAACAAAATCATTCAAGATGTCACCGTTAGACACTTTCAATTACGTTGGCC